>CAZPYZ010000279.1:0-6092 GCA_964590215.1 uncultured Dehalococcoidia bacterium
ATCTGCGAGGCTCCCGTCTCCAGGGCGATGACCTTCAGGCCTGGGTGTCGCTCCAGAATCCCGCCACAGACGAAGACCATCATGCAGACCATGGTCTCCAGGACCCGGCCGACCATGTGGGCAAAGAAGAAGTTTTCGTAGAAGCGCTCGATGCCCAGGGAGCCCGGCCTGGTGTCGTGGAAGATGAGCGGGAGGCGCAGCCGCGCTACCTCCGCCCAGACAGGGTCGTAGTAGGGGTCCCACCACTCCCGTCCTTTGACGGGGACCGCCTTCATGTTGACCCCTTTGGAGCCCATCCCCGCCATCCGGTTCAGCTCCTGGATGGCCAGGTCCCGATCCTGGAAGGGGATGCATCCTGCCCACAGGAGCCGTCCGTCACCCTGGGTGGCGTAGTGGCGCATGTAGTCGTTTTCGGTGCGGCAATAGGCGGCGGCCAGCTTCGGGTCGTCGGGGAACCACATCATGTCCAGGGCCGGCGAGTTGGGAGAGAGAACGGCGATGTCGATGCCGTCCTTGTCCAAATTTCGCACCCGTCCCTCGGCGGTGTAGTCCGCGGGACCGGCCCATTCGGTGCGTCCCTCCTGCCCCTGAACTCCCGCGCCCCACATGATCTGGTTGCCCACCAGGGTGCGGGTGCGCTCGCCCTTCTTGACCGGGAGCCGCGTGGGAAGGTAGGGACGCCACTCCTCCTCGATGAACTCCCCCCAGTGCTCCACGTCCCCCACCAGGTGGCTGTCGAGGTCGATGATCTTGGTTTTGCCGATGGGCATGGGGCCTCCCTCTGGGCGGAAGTAAGGAAGTCAGGAAGTTAGGGATAGCGGCGAACTTCGTCTATTCCTGCACCCCGTAAAGTTTCGCGGCGTTGCCCCAGAGCACCTGATCGCGCTCGGCCTCAGGAACGCCGGTGAAGCAGCGCTCGATGAAGTCCCGGGTGTTGGGCCAGGTCGAGGTGGCCAGAGGGAAGTTGGAGGACCACATGATGCTGTTCAGGCCGAGGTGATGGCGGGTGCTGATGGCGGCGCGATCGAACCAGCCGGTGAAGTAGCATTGCCGCTTGAACAACTGGGAGGGCGTCAGCTCGTACCCCTCGGTGTGCAGGCGCTGCCGTTCGAACTGGTGGTCCGCCAGCTCCAGCTCGTACGCCCCCCAGGACAGGGAAGACTCGGCGAACACCACACGCAGCGTTGGAAAGCGGAAGAGGATGCGGGAGAACAGGAAATTCGCCACCACGAGCACGGAGCTGACGGGCCGGGTAAGGGCCTCCATGGCCGCGGCCAGGCCGGGAGAGAAACCCTGGTACGGTGGCATCTGAATCCCCTTGGAAGCGCCCGCGTGGAAGCACACTGGCACCCCCACCTCCTGGCAGGCGGCCCATATAGGATCGTAGTCGGGTTCGTTGATGTGAGGCGCCTCCCGGATCATCATAGGCACTGCGGGGTAGATCACCCCCCGGTGTCCCTTCGCCACCGAGCGCCTCGCTTCCGTCGCCGCGGCGGCAGGGTCTAGCGGCAGAATACATTGGGGAATGAAGCGAGGGCTGGCGCTGGCCCACTCCTCGATGAGCCAGTCGTTGTAGGCCTGCACGCAGGCTCGCTCCAGCTCGGGGTCCTTTACCTGCCCGAAAGCCTCGCCCGCCAGACCGGCCACGGTTGGGTATAAGACGGAGTAATCAACTCCGTCCACGTCCATAGCCTTAAGCCGCTCCGCTGGGAGATAGGCCGCCTTGGGCACGTCGGCCCAGTGTTGGGCGGGCGCCGCGCGGTCCCCCATCACGGCCCCCGCCGATGCAATGCCCGTCAGGGGGAGTGGCTCCCCATCAACGACCCAGCGCTCAGCACCGTCGGGGCCCGCTTCGATGCGTGGTCCCCGATCTCCCCACTTGCTCGCGAGGCGCTTCGTCCAGAGATCAGGAGGTTCCTGGACGTGGTCGTCGACGCTGATAAACCGATGCATTGGTTCCATAGTCCAAGAAAGGAAGTTAGGAAATTAGGAAGTAAGGAAGTTAGGGTGCCGACTCCGAAGTTCATCGCGAAAGTCCGCGACCATCCCCCCTTCGAGATTCTTCGCTCTACTCAGAATGACGATCGGTTCGAACTTCGGGGCCACCAAGTTAGGGTTCCTTCCCCTCATTTCCTCACTTCCTCACGTCCTTACTTCCTGTAGCTTGTACAGCTCCATTGCGTTGCCGTAAAGGAGCTGATTGCGCTCTTCCTGGGGAACGCCCTTCAGCGTCCGCTCCACGAACTTCCAGGATTCCGGGTAGGTGGACGTGGAGTGGGGATAGTCGGACTCCCACATGATATTGCCTATGCCGATGAAGTGGCGCAACTCAATGCCTGCCGTCTCGTACCAGAAGTCCACGTATATCTGGCGCCGGAACAGTTCGCTGGGCCGGGTGACGATCCCCTCGGTCCAGAGGTGACGCCGCTCCCACTCATGATCGCAGCCCTCCAGCATGTAGTTCACCCAGCCCAGGCCCGTCTCGGCGCACACCCACTTAAGGCGGGGATAGCGGTCAAGGACGCCGGAGAAGATGAGGTTGGGGATAAACTGGGCCTGAGAGGAGAAGGAGCCTGAGGGCCCGTAGGCCTGCTCCTGGTTGCGGGTATACCCCTTCCAGCGGGGGATGCTGAACCGCAGCCCCGCTCCGGCGTGCCAGTGGACGGGGGCTTCCAACTCCTGGCAGACGGCCCAGAGCGGGTCCCAGTAGGGGTCGTTGAAATGGGCCAGCCCTTTCTTGGACTGGCTCGGCTCCGCCAGCATGACGACGCCTCGGTGGCCCTTGTTTACGGCTCGCCGCACCTCCTGGACTGTGCCTTCGATGCCGCCGAGGTAGGGAATAATCGCAAGAGGGATGTAGCGGTCGCTGACCTCGCGCCACTCGGCCAGAGCGTCGTTGGTGGCCTGGACGCAGGCCAGCTCAAAGTCGGGATCGTCACCCTGGAAGAAGGTGGTGCCCTGGACCGGATCGTTGGGGAACAGCACCTCCGCATCGATGCCGTCCCCGTCCATGGCCGTCAGGCGCTGCACCGGGTCGTACACGATGGCCGGGACCTCCTCCCAGCGCTGCGGAAAGGTCTTGCGCATGGGGTCGTTCATCACCGTAGGGCAGTTGACGACGCCCCGTTCCCCGACGACCTGGCCATGGACGAGCCAGCGCTCCACCGGGTGGTCCATCGCGACCGCCATGTGCTCCTTCTCGCTGGTCTCGAACAGGTGGGGGATGTCGTCACCCCAGCGCTGCTTGGACATCCGGTCGGTCCAGGCGTCCTTGTGCAACTGACCGTGAGAATCGCAACTGATGAGGCCGTACTTGATCTCCATGTGATCCTCCTTCATCGGGAAGTGAGGAAGTTAGGGGGTGGCACCTCACTTCCTCATTTTCTTACTTCGTTGCTTCCTAAAGTTTCACCTCTCCTACCCCGTCTTTGACTGCGATAACTGTACCAAAAGGCTTGGAGAGGCGCTGCATCCGCTCCAAGACCTGATTTGCGACCTCCGCCCCTGCCAGCACGGGCCTTCCCCGGCGGGCTCGGGGCTGTTTGTAGCCCAGGTCGATGGGGTGCAGGCGCAGCGCCCGCAACCCGCCGTTGGCGTACTCGCAGCTTACCACCACGCTTTCCCAATAGATGGCGTGGGCTGGGAAGCCCCGGGTGTCGTTCATAGTGCGCGCATCATACATCTGTCCCGGCGTTGCGTAGTAGTCCAACCCGAAGCGTTCGTAGATCTCCGTCGGCTGCCGCACCAGCTCGTTCTGTAAGACGAAATTCCCGATGCTGTACAGGATGGGCTTGCCCTGGTACACCTCAACGCCCTTGATGTAATGTGGCCCGTGGCCAATGAACGCGTCCGCGCCCGCGTCGATGCAGGCCCTGGCGAAGGTCTGCAGGAATTCCGGAGGGTCCTCCCTAGTCTTGCCGTTCTCGTGACAGTGGACCGAGACCAGCACCCACTCGGCCTGGCGCCGGGCTTCCCGGATCCACTTCAGGTTGCCCTCCAGGTCGCCCTGGTGGGGTGAGGTGGCGACGCCGAATTCGTCGCCCGGCACGAATTTCCTGTCCAGGAAGTGGTACTCCGCGTCCGTGTTCGGGGGCATGCTTCCGCGCATCCCGAAGCTGGCTAGCCATTCCCGTTCCTCGTCGAGGCCCAGCTCCCGGCCGGTGCGCCGGAGTTCCCCAAAGGCCTGCCGGTCCACGGTGTAGGTGGTGTTGATGCGGAGCGGGTTGAGGCCAGGGTGCCCCTGCAGGTCAGGACGCTGCTCCATAGCCCTCGCCTCGCTGGGAAAGGTGGAGGATACCGAGATGAGGGCGACCCTGCCTCGCGAGGTATCGAGGTACCTGGGCGCCCGCGCCTCGGCCAGATTACGCCCGGTCCCCGCGTAGGCCAGCCCGGCTTTCTCCAGGTTCCGGATGGTGGCCAGCACGCCGCCCTCGCCGTAATCGTAGGCGTGGTTGTTTGCCGAAGACACCAGGTTGATGCCCGCCCACTTTAGCTCTTCCAGGCTGCGCGGATGCGACGCCATGAAGGTATTGCCGCCGGAGCCAACACTGGGGTTGACCTCGTAGTCGTGGATCAGCGTCTCCAGGTTGGTGAATCCGACGTCCGCGCCCCTGATCAGCTCCACCATCTCCGTGAACGCGCTCTCTTTGAACACGGAGAGCGGGCGGTTGATGATGGAGTCGCCGGTGGCGACGACGGTGAGGTTGCCCCGTTCTGCGTCGTAGATCATGGGAGGCTCCTTCGCTATGGCAAGGTGTTGAAGCCCTGATCGGCGAAATCGGCGTCGAAGGCGAATGCGGTATTCAGCCCGAGGCGCCTCATCACTTCAAAGCTGGTGCAATCGACGAGGCTAAGCCCACGACGGCCTGCGGCCAGGAGGGCCGCTGTCGCAGCCTGATGAAGCGCGGCATCGATCCACTCCACATTAAGGACTGGAATGATGTCCGCGTGAAACGCCCTTACGCTTTGAATCCCAAACCGGCGCTGTAGTACGGCAACCGTCTCTAGCAGGGCAATTTGTCGTGAGCAGTGCCTCCCCACGGTCCAGAAGGTCCTCCCAGGTCGTCCTCGCTGCCGGACGGTGAGCTTCGTCCGGATCGGCCAAACTTAGGAATGCGGAAGTATCGGTAAAAACGGTCATTTGGAGGGACCGGTGCCCGCGTAGGCCTCAGCGAGGTAGCGATCATGCTCGGTGCCCAGATCAGGCACCCCGGACCCGAAGGGAGCCGTGAATGCTTTAGCCCTTCTGATCTGATCCTCACTGTGGCCGCTAGGTGAGCGTAACGCGTCGTCGATAGCCTGGCGGATGACCTCAGCTATGGAGACGCCCCTTTTTGCGGCCAGGGCCTTGATGCTCCCCGCTTGTTCCTCAGTGAGCTGAATCTGCGTTCTAAGCACGTCAATACCTCAATGATTACTGGTTTTGGCCACCATGCTAACAGTCTCACCAGTCCGGTCAAGGGCATCATGTGGTGGCTTCGGGGCTCGCTCGGGTCTGCTCCAAACCGATGGACAAATTGTATGATCGATGCGCCGTCCCGTCGGCTAGTTGGCCTCAACCGGAGAAGCGAATGATCGCGACACCAGAACTACTCGAAGAGATAACGGATCGCCTGGTATCCCGCTTCCAACCGGTCCGGGTGATCCTGTTCGGGTCCCAGGCCAGAGGCGATACCCACGCCCATAGCGACGTGGACATCCTGCTGGTTCTGCCATCCTGCGCCGACAAGCACCAGGCAATGGCCGACGCGTTAAACGCACTAAACGGGCTCCCTATCGGCACAGACGTGGTAGTAACCACTCCAGAGGAGATTGCCGACCGGGGCGATTTGGTGGGGAGTGTGCTGCGCCCAGCCCTCCGCGAAGGCAAGGTGCTCTACGAACGTGGTTGACCCGAATGCCGAGGGCGCACGGTGGTTGGGATACGCTCGAGAGGACCTTGCGCAGGCGGAGCGCATCCTCACGGACTCATCCTCGGCGCCCAGGCATGCCTGCTATCTGGCCCAGCAGGCCGCGGAGAAGGCTCTCAAGAGCGTGCTGGTCTACCTGCAAATGGAGTACCCCTTCTCCCACAACCTGAATCTAGTTCGGGA
>CAZPYZ010000280.1:0-6073 GCA_964590215.1 uncultured Dehalococcoidia bacterium
GGCATGGTGAGCACGAGGTTCACGTCACGGGATCTGGAAACGCTGCCACTCAAGAGGGGCGAGCGGGCGGAGATCATCGACGGGGAGCTCTATGTGTCCAGACAGCCTAGCAATTTCCACCAGTACGCGTGCCATCGCGTGCAGGTAACGGTGGATCGCTGGAACGAAAACACCGGTTTGGGCTACGTATTCCCGGTCCCGGGCGTGGTGTTCGCCGAGGACGATGATGTGGTGCCTGATGTCGTGTGGGTCAGCCGGGAGCGCTACCCGCACATCGTCGATGAGAAGGGCCATTTCAAGGCGGCCCCGGAACTCATCGTGGAGGTTCTTTCGCCGGGGCGGGCTAACGAGTTTCGTGACTACCAGGTCAAATTGGACCTGTACGATCGGCGAGGGGTGCTGGAGTACTGGATTGTGAGCTGGGAACGGCGGCAGGTGGACGTCTACCGGCGCGAAGGCGGTACCCTCCGGCTGAGCGCGACCTTCGTAGCAGGGGACACGCTGACGTCTTCGGTCCTCCCAGGGTTCACCACCCCGGTGGACGGCCTTTTCTTCCCGGTTGGGTAACCCGAACCGAAGCATCTCGAAGGGGAGCCAGGGAGGGCACAGGCAAGAGTGCCCTGCTATGCTCGTCCCGCTGACCGCATGCCAAGCCCTGAACAGCTAGAAGCACTCCACCGTCTGCGGGCTCAGGGCCGCCTGGGCGGCGGGCAGGCCCGCATCGACGCCCAGCACGGGCGGGGGAAACTGACCGCAAGGGAGCGGATCGACCTCCTCTTGGACCCGGGCTCGTTTCAAGAGCTAGACGCCTTCGTGACCCATCGCAACACCGAGTTCGGTACCGCTGAGCAGCGATACCTGGGGGATGCGGTGGTCACGGGCCACGGCCGCATCAACGGCCGCCAGGTCTTCTTATTTTCCCAGGACTTCACCGTCTTCGGCGGCTCCCTCTCGGAGGCCGTCTCCACCAAGGTCTGCAAGGTCATGGACCTGGCCATGAAGACAGGCGCCCCGGTTATCGGCTTGAACGACTCCGGGGGGGCACGCATCCAGGAAGGGGTCCTCAGCCTGGGCGGCTACGGGGAGATCTTCTACCGCAACGTCATGGCTTCGGGGGTGATCCCCCAGATATCCGTTATCCTCGGCCCCTGCGCAGGGGGCGCCGTCTATTCCCCAGCCCTAACCGACTTCGTGTTCATGGTGCACGGGACCGGCCAGATGTATATCACTGGCCCCGACGTCATCAAAGCCGTTACGGGGGAATCAGTGACTCACGAAGAGCTGGGCGGCGCTGAGAGCCACGCCTCCCGCAGCGGCGTCGCTCATTTCGCCGTCCAGGGCGAGGAGGAGTGCCTTCAGGAGGTGGCGCGGCTCCTGGAATTTCTGCCCCAGAACAATACCGAGGACCCTCCCCGCATCGAGGCCACCGACGACCCCAGCCGAGAGGCGCCGGAGTTGATGACACTGGTCCCCGCGGAGCCGAACCAGCCCTACGATATGAAGGACGTCATCGCTCAGGTGGTGGACCACGGGGACTTCATGGAGGTGCACGAGAACTACGCCCCTAACATTGTAGTGGGCTTCGCCCGCATGGCCGGCCGGCCCGCCGGCATCGTGGCGCAGCAACCGATGTACCTGGCCGGTGTTTTGGACATCGACTCGTCGGTCAAGGGAGCCCGCTTCGTTCGCTTCTGCGACGCCTTCAATATCCCCCTGGTGACCTTCGTGGACGTTCCTGGGTTCCTCCCAGGCACCAGCCAGGAGTATGGAGGCATCATCCGCCACGGTGCCAAGCTGCTCTACGCCTACGCCGAGGCGACGGTACCCAAGGTCAGCGTCATCACTCGCAAAGCGTACGGCGGCGCTTACGACGTCATGTCGTCCAAGCACGTCCGCGGCGACATTAACTTCGCCTGGCCGGGATCCGAGATCGCAGTGATGGGGGCGGAGGGCGCAGTTAGCATCATCTTCCGCGATCAGATCGGTAGCGCTCACGATCAGGAAGCGACGCGCCAGCAGCTCATCGACAGCTACCGAGAGCGGTTCGCCAACCCCTACGTCGCGGCGGGCATGGGCTACATCGACGACGTCATCGACCCCAAGGACACCCGGGCCAAGATCAACGCCGCCCTCGACATGCTGAAGAACAAGAGGGACGGGAACCCTCCGAAGAAGCACGGCAACATCCCCCTCTGATCCGGGGTGGCCCAAGGTCCTGAGTCCAAAGTCCAAAGTCCGGTCCCCTGCGCCGGTCGCGACGCGCCTTCACAATCCCCCGAAACTGAAGCGTAGCGGGCGCGAGGCGACGTTTGTGCGGGCTATCCCCGGCCTCCCTGCTACAATGTCGCCATCGGGGCGGTAGCTCAGCGGAAGAGCAACGGACTTTTAATCCGTGGGCCGAGGGTTCGAATCCCTCCCGCCTCACCGGCTTTCCAGGCACGAATTAAGCCCCGGAGTAGCTCTCCAGGGCCTCTGTTTTTGTCCCACTGTAGCCAGCGGCCTGTTCTAACCGCTGATCAGGGCCTCCATCTGGTCGGCTACCTCCTGGCTCATGGCCGGCATCACGTGCTGGTAGATCGCCGTGGTACTCAGCCGCGAGTGCCCGAGCGTTTCCATGATCACCCGGGCGTGGATCCCTGAGCCATGAGCAGCGAGGCCGCCGAGTGGCGCAGGTCATGGAACCGCAGCCGGGCGATGGCCGCCTTCTTCACGATTACCTGAAAGCGCTTGGTAACGTTCGTCGCGTCCAGAGGGGTCCCGACCGAGCTGGTGAACACCAGGCCGGTCTCCCGCCAGAGCGAGCCAGCCAGCGATCATGCCCTGCACGTCCTGAGGCGAGAGCCGGACCAGGGCCTTCTTGCCCAGCTCCGGTGCGACGTGCAGCTTCGCCAACTCCCGGTAAGAGTCCAGGGTCCGGGGCCGTACCCGTTGCTTGGCGGAGTGCTCCAGCCAGTGCTCGAGGAACTGGGCAACGGTCTGCCGCTCCTGGGCCTTGGGCAGCCCGTCCTCGTGGGTGCGCGCTGCCGTCCGCAGCTTGTCGCGGGCTTCCTCCCAGGTCTTGCCATACACCACCTTGCGGTCCCGGACCGCCTTCGGATTGCCCTTGCGGTCCTTGACCGGCCGGCCGCTCTCTTCGAGCAACGTCTTGTACCCGACCTCCAGCGTCGCGACCCACAGCCCGTCAGACTGCCGCTGGTAGATCGAGCCCTCGCCTGGGTGTCTCCTGACCTTCTCCGCTTTCCTCCTGGGCATGGCTGCCTCCCTAGTTCTCGCCGGTGCCATCGACGCCGCTTTGCCGGTCAAGCCAGCGGTCCAACTGTACCGGGTCCACCCGGATACTGGAGCCAATTCGGACAGACGGAATTGCGCCGGCGGCGATCAGGGCGTAGACCGTCGAGGGCGCCAAGCCCATGTATTGCGCAACCTCACGGGCTCGCAGCAGCCGCGGCTCGATAGCCACCCCGCGGCGTCCCTCGGCCGGCGTCGCCTCCGCCAATTTGTGAGGCGCCACGTTGGACGTCACGATCACCGGGAGCCCGTATCGTACCCGGTGTTGATCACATGAAAGTAGAACTCCTCCTGGTCGTAGCGCGCCCGTTCTTTGCCTACGTCATCCAGGACCAGGAGCGGCACGCCGCACACATGCTCGTAGACCGTTGCCTCAGATTCTCCCGATCCGCCGCTTCCTTCCAGCATCGAGCTGCACCGAGGCCCTGCATCGCTGCCGGCGCCGTTGTGAAATGAACCGGGTTCAGAAAGCGCAGGGTATCCGGGCTCGACGCTTCCAGAACCCAGCGCAGCATCGCTCTCGCCAGATGCGTCTTCCCTGTGCCGTAGCCTTCACTCCACAACACGACTGACTGGCTGGCCTTCGGGTTGCTCAGGTCGAAGGCCTCCGCCCACGCCCTGCAGAGCGCTAAGGACCTGCCGTGACGGCCGCGGTCAAAGGTGGCGTCGCAGTCGTCGAAGGATTTTTCGAGGTACCTTTGCTGCACCCCCGACTGCTGCCAGAATTCCCACACCCGGAACCGGTGCGAGCGGACCCTCTGCCTCCTCCTCCTCTCGAACCAGGTCATCTCGGGCCTTCTGGCGGCAGTCTCCACACACGTCCCAACTCCTCGCAAGAGCCATGGCCATACCATTTGACTTCACGTTGTAAGCCTTGGTGAACTCCTGGCCGCATACCCGACAGGTGTTCCTCACCTGAATACCCTCCGTCAAACCGCACCTCCTGGCCCAAGGAATACGAATTCCGGCGTCGGGCGTGGGCACTGACCGCCGCGGTGAGCTGGTGAAGGCCGCAGCCACCAAAGCAGGGGGTGCATGGGAGCCGACCCCTCGGCTTTGAGGCGCTACTGCATTACCAGGTGGATGCGAAGAGGCGTTTCGGTAGCGGAGACTCAGGAGCGCCTAGGGGCGAGGTCTGTCAGCTTCCTGGTCCACCTTGGACCTATCCCTCGACACCGGCCAGCACAGGCAGCATCGGCGACTCGACCGAAAGCCAACGGCAAGCCCACGCTAGGCCGCCCGCCTTCAGGACCGATCCGGGAACGGAACACCAAGCTCGTTGAATTGGTGGTCAGCGGCAGATCCATAGGACAGGCGACAATCGCTCTCAGACGCATGGGGTACAAGATAACTCGTGAGAACGCCAAGAAGGTGGTGCAGCGGGAGAAGAGATCCTAGCGTCCGGGTGAACCCCCACTTGGACCATGCCCCCGGCTGTTCACGCAGCGCGGGGGCCTTTCTGTTGACGAACCCGCGCTAGGGGTTAGCGCGTCCGTTCGATGTCATGGTGCCCGACGTCCCGCAGCAGGTAGAACCCATCGCCCAGCTCGTAGAAGAAGCGGAGGTCCCTGCTCGCTCGCGCATACCATAGCTCGCCACTCCATTTGCGGGCTTGGAGGCTCGGATAGCGCGGGTCCGCCTGGAGGCGCTCAAGCGCCCGGTCCACTTGCGCCTGTTCAGCAACGGTAAGCTTGGCATACGCCTCCGCGAAGGCGGTAGTGAGCCTGAGTTCCACATGCTAGTCCGGCCGGCCTGCCTGGTTATGCAGCCAGCGGACCGCATCGGCCGCCTTGCCAAAGGCATGCACCCGCCCGGCCCGCACATCCCGCTCCGATTCCAATAGCCGGAGGATCTCCTCCAGCGTCAGCGAGTCCTCGCCCTCCGGGGTGTCCAGCAGCACGCGCAAAAAGGGATCGCCGAGGAAATCCTCCAGGACCTCCAGGTTCCTCTCCGGCAACTGGTCGACGAGCTGGTGCAGGCGGTCCTTGGTGGTCATGCGCGCTTCTCCTGTACCTGCTTCTTCCTCTTCATAGCTCGGGCGAGGGCCATGCGGGTCATGTGGAGCTTGAGCAGGGCCTCAGCGCGCTTGGCGCGCTCGGCGGAGGGCAGCACACCCTCTGGGTCGGCCTCCCGATCCAGGCCGGCGTAGAAGCCCCTGCGGGCGTGGGAGAGATGGGTGTAAACCTTTAGGTCAGGCATCTGTCCCTCCCTGTACAATACGCACGCCTCCCGCTCTTGGCCGGGCGGAAGGCTCGCCCTGAGCCGTTCGGGTTATCCCGAGCGGCTCACCTTTTGTGGCTGCCTCCACCGATCCAGGTCCGCCTGCTTCAGCAGCTTCTTTCTCTTGTCCCTGGGATCCTGGTACGCGTCCAGCTCTCCGGCCCTGACCAGCTGCCACATCTTGGTTTTGGACACCCCCAGGTATTCCGCGGCCCGCTCTAGGGGCAGGTACTCGTCAGCCATACGATCCTCCACCGCGGATTCTAACACGAAAAGCTTAAGAAAGTTCCGCAAACCTCTTGACACACCCATCTACCTAGCTTAAGATGCCTTTAGAAAGGTTTAGGGCAAGCCTTTCAACGGCCAAATACAGAGAGGGAGGTACCCCAATGGATCAGGACATCAGCCTCAGCGACGTGCGGCGCGTCGTCAGCGAGATGGCGGCCCGCCGCCCGGACGCGGCGATCCGGCTCCGGCATGGTTGCGACGATATCCCCTGTCCGATCCACTGCCATAAAAAAACGGGAGCCGCCCGGAGGGGTCGGTCCCGCTCGTGCCTTCAGTG
>CAZPYZ010000281.1:0-6066 GCA_964590215.1 uncultured Dehalococcoidia bacterium
GTAGTAGGCCTTCATGCCCTCACCCTAACCCTCTCCCTGAGGGAGAGGGGAGGTGGCCTCGTAGCCGTTAACGGCCCCGAGAAGCACCTGGTCGAGAACGGCGGAGAGGTGGCGCTGGAAGTCTTCGCGCTCGGTGGGGCCGGCCGTCCGATACGCGGGGCGGGCATGAGCGGCCTCCTCCAGGAGGTCCCGGAAGAAGATGAAGGCCTCCAGCACGCGCCTGAAGGGCAATGCGTGGCTGGCCAGGACCCGTCCGTAGCGGTCCCCGATCTCCGAGGCTTCGAGGGCCAGTGCGTCGCGCCGGCCAGGCTGGGCCAGATAGTCCGACGCGATGGCCACGAGGCGGCGACCCAAGTACCGGAGCTCTTCCCGTTCGGCATCGGCGATCCCCCGGACCCAGTTGGCGCTGGCACTGCGACTGCCATGCATACGCCGCCGGACGCGGGCCAGGAGATGGGCAGGGAGGTCGATGGGGAGGGGCCCGGACGGGTCGCCCTTACTGAGGAGGCTGAGCAGGTCCTCCTGGGCGAAACGTCGGTGGCCTCCGGGCGTCCTAAAGGTGCGGACCTGGCCCAGATCGGCCCAGTGGCGCAGCGTGGTTGGGTTGACGCCGAGGAGCGTACTTGCTTCGCCAATGGTGAGCCAGCGGGCAACGGGGGAGACCCCGATGCGTGCAGGCGGCGTAGATCCCTGGGTAGGGAGAGCAGTCACGAGGGGAAATCTAGGTAATTCTAGCGGTTCTTATGAGAAGCTAACACCGATCAACCTGGGAGTCAAGATGCTCCGAAGAGGCGGAGGGCGGTGCCGTGGCAGACGTCCTCCAGGGCCTGGCCGGACAGCCCGGCGGCGTCGGCGGCCTCAGTGAGCGGCCCCGCCATGGGCTCCCAGACATAGTCGGAGCCGAGCACGATATGTCCTGGACCCGCAATCTGCAGCAAGAGATTCAGAGCCGGTCCGCTGAGGGTCACGGTGTCGTAGAAGAGCATTGGGAGGTAGGCCTCGGGGCCGCTTCGCTGGAGTTCGACCGTCTTGTCGGTTCCTCGCTCATAACCCCATTGCATGCGATGGACCTGGTAAGGCAGGAAGCCGCCCCCGTGGCAGAGCATCAGCTTCAGCTGGGGATGGCGGTCCAACAGTCCGTTGAGGATAAGCTTGGCAGCCAGGACCGTGGTATCGAAGGTCCGCCCCAGGCTGAAGGCCAGATAGGGGGGACCGACGGTGCTCCAACGGCTGTGGGTGGCGCCATGGAGCAGGATTGGAACGTCCAGCGCTTCAGCCGCGGCCCAGAAGGGCTCCATCCCTGGGGTAGCGAGATCGAGGTCCAGGGGGTCGCTGGGGATCATGGCTCCGGGCATGCCCAGGGTCTTTATGGCGTACTCCAAGGCCCTGGCCGCCGCTTCGCCATCCTGAACCGGCACCGAGGCCAGGGCTTTGAAGGCGACCCCACCGTCCCCGGCAGCCCGGGCCAGGTGCTCGTTCAGCAGGCGGGACCAGTCCGCGGCCTGGGTGTTAGGCAAGGTGTAGCCCTGAATGTCCAGCCAAACGCCGAAATACTGGGATGTGACCCCGTTGGCCTCCATCCAGGGCCGCCGGACCGCGGTGTCCACCAACCCGCCGCCGGCGGGGCGGAGCTTGGGCAGGCGGGGAAACTGGACCGCGTGGCCTTGCGGCGTTTCCTCCACATCGACGTCAAAGGCGCGGCTCCGGGCTATCTCCTGCAGGAACGACTTGGGGGCGAGATGGGCGTGGGCATCAATCATGCACGGTTTCCCCTCTCCCCCCCGGAGGGGGTCAGGGTGAGGGCCGCGGCGTTTTCTTTATTCCCAAGGCGCCGGTTCACTGAGCACACCCTTGTCACGCCCTTGGACTTTGGACGTTGGACTTTGGACCGAATACCTACCGGCCTGCCCTCACTCGGGTGTCCACCACGTCCTCGAAGGAGGCGTCGGCTCGCAGCAGGCCCCAGCTCACCATCCAGTCCCGGGTCCGCTGGAACTCCTCCAGAGGGTAGGGCCGTGGCTCGACATAACGGAGTCTCGTAAGCCGGAAGTCCTCCGGCGCAAGCGTCCCGAGGTCCTTGGGTAGGTCGTCGATCAGGTAATGCAGATACTTTTTCTTGTCGGCATTGATCAGGCGAACGGCGCGGCGGAGAGAGCGGTCGATGGCCTCGACGGTGTCCAGGTCCATGTCAGGTGAACGCATCTCCGAACCGGCGTAGTGGGCCTCGGCGATGAGGTGGCACCTCTCCTTCTCGGCGAAGGCCATGAAGGGCTCCATCAGCATGGCGGCGTCTACGTCTCCCCTCATCATGGCCTGGTAGCGGAGCTTCGCCTGCCCGTGGTGGACCACCTTGATCTCGTCCCGCTCCATGAAGCCCTCCAGGAGTTGGAGGGTCAAGTAGTGGGATCCCGCATGAAAGTTCACCGAGACGGTCTTGTTTTTCAGGTCTGGGGGATGGGTGATGGGGGAGTCCGGACGGACGTAGATCCCCTGGCTGACCACGGCGGGGCGCAGCATGAGGATCCGTCCACCTACGATGCTGTCATCCGAACGGCGGATCTGGCCCCACTCGCAGGCGTTGAAGCAGGTGGCCAGCTGCTCCTCGAAGGGCGCGTGGCGCCAGAAGGGATCGACCTGAGCCGGATCGTAGACCGGTGGGGCGCTGGGGTCCCGCTCGCGGCCCTTAATGAACTCCACTTCGAGGCCTTCCTCCGCGAAGATCCCTTCATCCTGCGCCACGACCCAGGGAATATTGAAGACGACCTGGCTGTACTCGCTGGTGATTTTCTTCGGCATTGCCCCCTCCAACTTCACCCGCCGGCAAACTACGGAAAATTATAGGCGATAGAATCTCGATGTGCTCGGACACATTCGTAGGGGCGCACCTGCGTGCGCGCCCAGGGCAGACAGGCAGGTCTGCCCTGCGTGGTGCGGAAGCCGGATCCCTAATAGGGCTCGCGGGTGCGGTGCCCGATGACCTTGATCCATCCGCTCCCTCGCGTGTAGACTGCCGGCCAAGCAACCGAGAAATCCGAGGGAGGTCACCAATGCCGAAGGTCGATCATCTGAGCCATGTCGTCCTGTGGGTTCAAGACCTTGAGAAGATGACCGCGTTCTACCGCGATGTGCTGGGGTGCACCGTCACCCATCAATCCCAGGGGCGGATGAGCTTCCTGAGCGCCGATCCCCAGCGAGAGGACCACATGATCGCGCTTGCCCAGGGGCGCGAGGGCGATGGCAAGATCCTGAACCATACCTCCTGGGCGGTGGCATCCGTTGAAGACGTGCGGGAGTACTACCAGCTCATCAAGCGCCAGGGCGTCACCTTCGACCACAGCACGTGCCACGCCCTTACAGGCGGCAGGAGCACCGTGTCCTGCTACTTCCATGATCCCGAGGGGAACCGGGTCGAAGTCTTCGCCCTGGTCGACGTTGAGCCTGGCAAGGGCTACAGCGGGCCGCTGGACCTGGAGAACAGCGCCGAAGATCTCATAGCCCAGGTGAAAGGACTCATCTCCGCAGGAGCTACTCACTAGGAGTGCGGCCGGAAAGCCGCACTCAGTCGAGGGAGGCGGGGCAAACTACCGCTGCGTGAACCTGGGGTCTGGGGCGCAGCCCCAGTGTCACCGGCTTTCCGGCCGTGCTTTTAGCGCCTGCTTTCCGTCAGACCCGAAACGGGCCCTGGCCATCGCCGTCAACCAAGTGAGGGCGCGGGGATGAAGGGCCCGGGCGAGAGGGTGCTAGCTACTTCACCAGCACCTCGGCGCCGGGCCCGGCCTCCAATTCCACCGTGTTCAGGCTCATGGCGACCATGCTGTAGTAGCCGATGGTGCTGGTCAGCTCGATCAGCTGCGGGTCGCCCAGGCGGTCGCGTAACGCCTGCACCGTGGCGTCGTCCACACGGTGGTCACGGATCAACCGCTGCGTGAAGTCGACGATCTGTGCGTCCTCGGGCGGGATGCCCTTTGTGTGTTTCGCCCGCACTGTGTCGATGGTTGCTTCGGCAATCCCACGCCGGCGCGCTGCGGCGGACTGCGCGCCCCACACGTAGACGCAGTCCAGTTCCCGGGCAGTGGTCATGGCCGCCAGGTTCCGCACCCGCTCGTCGAGCTTGCTTTCGAACCGGATGTAGCTGCCCGCATGGGCCAGCCGTCCGGCCAGCTCAGGGCAATGGAGGAACACGCTGTACGGCCCCTGCAACCCGCCGTGGCTCGCGACAATTGTGTCGACAATGGGGTGGTGCTCCGGCGCCACCTGATCCTTGTTCGTGATGGGGGTTAGACGGGCCATACACACCTCCTGGCAAGGACGAGTTCAGAGTTCAGAGTTCTTGGCGCAGGGTGAAGTTGTTTCAAGTATCAGGCTTCTGGGTTCCGGGGGAAGCGGGCGAACCCAGAACTGTGAACAGTTGCCGGTGACACTCCGACCGCTTCCTTGCCGCCGGCTAGCTGCTAGAGCCCAAAACCATGGCCGGTCGACAACGCGGCAGCCAGCGCGGGACGTCTTCCTGGTAACGCTGATACTCCTCGCCAAACCTCTCCACAAGATAGCGCTCCTCACGTTCGATGACTCCTCGGCCTAACGTGATCAGCAACCCCGGCAGCAGCAACAGCGGTCCGATCCTGTCCAGCAACAGCGCAAGGCCCGCGTACAGGAGCGTCCCCCCAAGGTAGATGGGGTTTCTCGTCAGGCGGAAAGGGCCCTGCGTGACCAACACCGTCGCCGGCTCATAGGGCGACAGCGGTGTGTTGGCGCCCCGCATGGTCTGTACGGCCCAGCCGGCGAGCAGAGCGGCGCCAGCCCCGAGGATAAGACCAAGAGGCCGAGCCCCCGGCCGGGGAAGCGGCACCGCCCGCTCCGCCAAGAGCCCGGCGACGAACCACCCCACGGCAATCAGCGGAGGAGGCGCAATCACCCCAGGGGTTTTCGGAGCGGCGTTATTCATGGCTCTACCTATGCTCGCTGCTCCGGCGGGCAGCCGGTCGCCGCCCGGAATCGCCTCAGCGATATACGTTTCGTCATGATCATGGCAGCTCTCATACTACTCCGGCCTGCCAGGTGAACGCCCGAACCGGAATGCGCCCATCGCTTTACCCTCCATCTTCGCCACCGGTGGGGGAACAACATCCTTGGTAACATACCCTCGTCGCCGGAGATAGGCCTACGGCGCCTGATCCCACCCTGTAAGGGTAGGCGTCCCCTTGGTGGACCGGCTTGGTGGAGCAGGCTTTCTAGCCGGCACAGCCTCGGGCACGCTGAAAACCTGCCCCACCAGGCGGAGAATCCTGGGATCGGCGCGCCTTTTGACACCCCGCGGGAAAGGGCCTACGCTTGGCGCCGCGTGGACCGGAACCGCGAGGGGGGTCCCGGGAATGATGAGCGAACGCATCCAACGACAGATCGATCGCTTCCTCGACGCCGCCGAGGAGGCAACCGCCCGCTTTGACTGGAGCGCGGTGCAAGCGAACGCCGAGGCGGTGCTGCGCCTCGACCCCCAGAACCCAGACGCCCTGACCTATCTTGCCGCGGCCGGACGCGAGCCCGCGTCGCCCGCAACGGAGCCGCCTGGGAGCGCAGGCATCTTGCCTGCTGTGCCCCCGGCCTTCGTCAACGGCCGCTATCAGGTCATCCGCTTCCTGGGCGAAGGCGGCAAGAAGAAGGTCTACCGTGCCCACGACACCCTCCTCGACCGTGACGTTGCCTTCGCCCTCATCAAGACCGAAGGCCTCGACGACGAAGGCCGGGCGCGCATCACCCGGGAGGCCCAGGCCATGGGGAAGCTCGGTACCCACCCCCACGTCGTCTCGGTGTTCGACATGGGGCAGGAGGGGGAATCGCCTTACCTCGTCACCGAGCTCATGGCTGGGGGTGATGTAGAAGGCCTGGTTGAGAAGGCCGGAGAGCACCGCCTCTCAATAGACCGCGGTGTGGAGATCGCCGTCCAGGTCTGCCGGGGCCTGGAGTTCGCCCATGCCCATGGGCTAGTGCACCGGGACCTGAAGCCCGGGAATGTGTGGCTGACGGGGGACGGCATTGCGAAGATAGGCGACTTCGGCCTCGCGGTTG
>CAZPYZ010000282.1:0-6051 GCA_964590215.1 uncultured Dehalococcoidia bacterium
TCATCGGCAATCCATCAGTCTCCGCGGAGTCGCAGATGGTGATCGAACAGGTCTCGGAGTGCTGAGCCATGGGAGCAAAGGGGCGAAGGCTGCGGGGGGTGTGCTGCGGAGAGAGAGGGCAGGCCCTGGTGGAGCTGGCCGTGATGACGCCCATCCTGCTGCTGCTGATCGCGGGCATCATCGAGGCCGGCAGGGCTTTTTACGCATACAACCAGCTGGCCAACGCGAGTCGGGAGGGCGCCCGCTACGGGGTGTTCTCTCCCACCGATAGCACCGGCGTCACCGCGGCGGTGCGGCAAGAGTTGCCCAGCTGGCTCGACGGCGCGACGGCGGACCCCAAATGCGCGGCGGCCTCTGCCAACCCTAGCTTCGGAACCTGCAACACGAGCACCAACGCGCGCTCCGGAGACCAGTTGAGGATAACGGTGAGCTACAACTATACCCCTATCATGCCTATCTTGAACGGCATCACCACTTTTACGGCGCTCACCATGAGCACGGCCGCGATCATGCAAATCCCGTGAGGTGTTGCCGATGAGCGGGCTAATTCAAGGCAAAGCCGTGCCCTTGCGGGACGAATCGGGCCAGGCGCTGGTGATCATCGGCTTCGCAATGGTCGGACTCATGGCCTTCCTGGGCCTGGTGACGGACATAGGGTGGGGGATGTACCAGAAGCGGCTGGCGCAGAACGCGGCCGACGCGGCGGTGAAGGCCGCGTTGCGAGAGATCTCCAAGGCCGGAAGCACCTGCTCCAACAGCACCCTTACCACGGCGGTGGACGGCGTCATCAACACCTACGTGCAAAACAACGCGGGCGCCACGGGCACCGCCACATTCACCCGGGAGTTCATCAACAACGCGAGCACTGCTGTGACGAACCCCTGTACTGACGGCGCCAGTGGCGTACGGGTGACCGCGAGCGTGAAATATGACACGTTCTTTTTGCGGGTCATCGGCATCGGCTCCGCGAACACCTCGGCAGTAGCGGCGGGGCGGGTACGCGGGTTTTTCACCAAGGATGCGCCCTTCATCGCTTGCGGGCCATCCATGGTGCTGAGTTCCGATAACACCATAAGACACAACATCCTCAATCCCACAACACCGCCCACCATCAACGAAGCCAAAGTGGGGTTGGAATTCGATCTCCACAGCGAGAAGTTGGGACAGAACCAGGGCGACTGTGGGGCAGGCACTCAGTTCAAAGGCAACAGCGATACTGACCAATCACTGTTTCCGACACAGTACAAGTGGTCACCGGGGACCCGCGCCGGTCCCACCCGGGTGCGGGTGGCCGGCGCCGCGCCGGGGTGCGACAATTCGGGCGACCAGAACCCCAACGCCTCGTCTCTAGGTAATCCCCCCTGCCTGCTGCCGATACCCATCGCAAGCAGTTGCGTCGACAACCCGGGCAACCAGACCGACACCTGTCAGGTAGTGACCTGGGCGATGTTTTCCATCACGAGAGTAGACGCGAACACCCACAAAGGCGTACTCCTGGGGGGAGCTATCCTGGAAGGGGATGCTTCGGACATAACGCTCCCGTATTCTGGCCCCGTGGTGCTTACGCTGACTGAGTAGCCTGCGGCCGGCGGGGGCTCCTTGACCGGTACCAAGGGCCACGCTACACTCCCTTCGAGAGCCGTGACCCTCACCCTCAAGAAGCGCTCCCTCGTGCCCCCCCTTGTCCTCCTCTCTGTAGCCATCGTGCTGACCGTATCGGGGGAGCTCCTCCTAAAGCAGGGCATGATCCGCAATGGCGAGCTGCACCTCGCGCCAGACACCCTGGTGGCGAGCCTGGCCAAGCTGGCAACCAATCCCTTCGTGTTGGGAGGATTCGCCCTCATCTTCAGCGGATCCATCTTCTGGCTCTCCGTCATCTCGCAAGTGCCGCTGAGCTACGCCTACCCCATGCTGAGCACCAGCTACATCCTCGTCGTGGGCGCCTCCTGGCTGGTCCTGGGTGAGCAGATCACCTGGCTCCGCCTGGCGGGAGTGCTGGTCATCATGGCGGGCGTGAGCCTGGTGGCACGGAGCGGACAATGAACGGAGTTCCTGGTCCCGAGTCTCCAATCCCTGGTCCGCCGCTGACTCCCAACCCAAGCATCTCCGCGTTTTTCCCGGCCTACAACGATGGAGGGACCATCGCGAGCATGGTCATCACCGTGCTCCAGACGTTGCGAGAGTTAACGGATGACTATGAAGTCCTGGTCGTTCACAACGGCAGCACCGATTACACCCCGGACATTCTCAAGGAGCTGCAGCACCTCTATCCCAACGAGCTCAGGGTCATCGATTACCCCCACCCATTGGGGTATGGGGGCGCGCTCCGCGTCGGCTTCGCGTCGTGCAACAAAGACCTGGTTTTCTATACCGACGGGGACGCCCAGTACGACCCACGAGAATTGCGGTCCCTGCTCGCCGCTTTAGGACCCGGCGTCTCCGTGGTGAACGGTTACAAGATGGGCCGGTCAGACCCGATGCACCGGGTGATCATCGGCCAGGTCTACCATTGGGGGGTGAAGTTCCTATTTGGGCTGAGGTTGCGAGACGTCGATTGTGACTTCAGGCTCATCCGCCGCTCCGTTTTCGAGCGCATTCTCCTGAAGTCCAATAGCGGGGTGATCTGCGTCGAATTGATGAAGAAACTGCAAGATGCGGGATTCGTCATCGCTCAGGTACCCGTGCACCACTACCACCGGGCCTACGGTGGGTCACAGTTCTTTAACCTACCCCGGATCTACCGCTCCCTGCGGGGTCTCTTAGGGCTGTGGCAGGAACTGGTGCTCCTGAAACGACTGGGGAAGGCTCCGGCCGGCGCTGCGCCAGCCGGAGCCTTGGGGCTCCCCGAAACCGGCAGCCCCAGTCCCCTTCGGGATTCTTCGCGCCCCTCATGATCAGAAAGGCGCCGAAGAGGTTCAGGGGGAAGAGATGGATCACGGGATGCCGAAGAGCTTCGGGTACGTCCTGAGTGCCTCAGTTTTCCGACACCTACGCCGGTAAGAAGGTCCTCATTACCGGAGGACTTGGCTTCATCGGGAGCAACCTCGCCCAACGCCTGGCGGACCTTGGAGCAGAGGTGCTGCTGGTCGACTCCCTGATCGACGACTACGGTGGCAACCTCTTCAACGTCCAGGACATCAAGGATCGGGTCAAGATCAATATCGCTGACGTGCGGGACCAACACGGCATGAACTACCTCGTCCGAGGCCAAGATCACATCTTCAACCTTGCCGGCCAAGTGAGCCATATCGACAGCATGCGGGATCCGTACACGGACCTGGAGATCAACTGCCGCGCTCAGTTGTCCCTGCTGGAAGCCTGCCGCCGGTTCAACCCCGAGGTGAAGCTGGTCTACGCCAGCACCACTCAAGTCTACGGCGCCGCCCAGTTTCTCCCGGTAACGGAGGAGCATCTCCGCCGTCCTATCGATGTGAATGGGATTAACACCATCGCAGGTGAGGAGTATCACATCGTCTACAGCCGGATCTACGGGATCCGCGCCTGTTCCCTGCGCCTGACCCGGACCTACGGCCCCCGCATGTTGGTCAAGCACAACCGTCAGACCGCTCTGGGTTGGTTCATCCGCCAGGCCCTGGACGGAGAGGAGATCCAGGTCTTCGGGGGTGAGCAAAAGCGGGACTACACCTATGTTGACGACGTGGTGGAGGCCTTCCTCCTGGCAGGCGCCAGCGAGGCGGTCAACGGAGAGATCTTCAACCTGGGAGGTATACAGCCCGTTAGTCTTCGAGATCTCGTCGCAAGTTTGATCCGTCTGGCCGGCGCTGGCGGCTATAGGATCGTCCCTTTTCCCGAGGAACGCCGGCGGATCGATATTGGGGATTTTTACGCCGACTACGGGAAGATCCAGCGGGCCCTCGGCTGGACGCCTACTACACCCCTGGAACAGGGACTCGCGCAGACACTGGAGTACTACCGGACCCACCGGAAACATTACTGGGCGTAATATACTGCTCCATGTAGTAGAAGAATAACGCATGATTGGCGAGCGGTTGCGGTGCACGCGGTGCGGGTACGAGTGGGCCAGCCGAAAGGAGGGACGGCCTGTACGGTGTCCTAACCCGAAGTGCCAGCCGGCAAACTGGGACCAGCCCGTGCCGGCGAACGAGGGAGATGCTCCGAAGCTAACTCTGGGCGAGTGGCTGGACGTGGTGCGCAAGCACCGTGCTGATATCGAGGCCAGCCGGGGGAAATTCGACAGCGAGGCCATCACAGGCGACCTATGGCGGGCCCGCGAGGAGCGGGCCGAAGCGATATGGCCGACCAGGGATGCCCGAGGTCGTCGTAGATGCTAACCTGGTCGTCACCGCCCTGGTCCCGAGGGAACAGGACCAGGTGGTGGACGCTCAGTTTGACACATGGCGCCGAACAGGCACAGAGCTCTGGGTGCCGCCGCATTTCTTTCCCGAGGTCACCAGCACTTTCCGCCGGAAAGTCGTTCAAAGAGAGCTGACTGAGGCCCAGGGCGACCGGGCATTCGCTGATCTCAATCGGTTTCCAGTCCGGCTCTTTCCGACCCCTCCGCCTTTTGACCTAGCCTGGGAGTTGGCGAAGCGCTATCGGTTGCCAGTGACCTACGACGTGGAGTACATGGCCGTGGCGCAGATGCACGGCTGGGAGTTCTGGACCGCAGACGCTCGTTTTCTGCGGCAGCTGGGTGCCAATCGCCCGGTGTGGGTCCGGCCCCCAGGAGTAACGGTTATTCGACGATCCCCATGATCCCCTTCCTCGACCTGAAGGCCGAATATGAGCCCATCGCTGGGGAGGTGCGGGCGGCGCTGGAGCGGGTGTTCCAGCGGGGCCAGTTCATCCTCGGTCCCGAGGTCGAGGCCTTCGAGGGGGAGTTCGCGGGGTACCTCGGCGTTGGATACGGGGTAGCGGTTGCCTCAGGGACGGACGCCCTGCACGTGGCGCTGCGCGCGTGCGGCGTCGGCCCCGGGGATGAGGTGATCACGGTGGCCCACACCGCGGTGGCGACGGTCGCCGCGATCGAGCTGGCCGGGGCACGGCCCGTCTTCGTGGACATCGATCCCCGGCGCTACACCATGGAGCCCAGGGCGGTCGCGCAGGCCATCACGGCCCGCACGAAAGCAGTCCTGCCCGTACATCTCTACGGATGTCCGGCCGATCTCGGTGCGAGTTTCGAACTGTCGGCGGAACGGGGCCTGCGCGTCATCGAGGACGCCTGTTAGGCCCACGGCGCACATTACCGGGGCCGGCTCGTCGGCGCCCTGGGCGACATCGGCTGCTTCAGTTTCTATCCCACCAAGAACCTTGGGGCCTATGGCGATGGCGGCATGGTCGTCACCAGCGATCCAGCGCTGGCCGAGCGGGCCCGGCTGATCCGGACCTACGGGTGGGAGGAACGCGACAAGTCGGTCCTGCGGGGGATGAACAGCCGGCTCGACGAGCTGCAGGCCGCTTTGCTACGGGTCAAACTGACCTATCTGGACCAACTGAACGAACGACGCCGGGCGCTGGCGGCGTTGTACCAGCGGGAACTGGCCGGCATCAGCGGCCTCACTCTGCCATGGGAGCCGCCGGATGCCCGGCACGTGTATCACCTTTACGTGGTGCGGACCGAGCGACGCGACGAACTGCGAAGGTTCTTGGCGGATCGCGGCATCGGGGCACTGGTGCATTACCCGATCCCGGTGCATCTGCAACCGGCATATCGAGACCTGGGATACGCACCTGGTTCGCTGCCGCAGTCCGAGGCAGCGGCCCGGGAAATCCTGTCCCTCCCCCTCTCCCCGGGGCTATCGGACGAGCTCGCGATGACCGTAGCGGCGGCGGTCCGGGAATTCTTCGCGGGCCCGTGACCAGCCTGGGAGCGCAGGCATCTTGCCTGCGGGCGCCAGGGGCTGCACCTGGCTCCCCGCCGGGAGCAATCCACCCCGTTCATGGTGAGCCGAGAGTTTATCCTGAGGCCTCACTGAGCCCGCGGCCATTCTCTAAGCGGATGAAAACTGGGCCACTGTCATGCTGAGGAATCACTGGAGCCTCCCGGCCATTCTCTAGCGAATGAAAAGG
>CAZPYZ010000283.1:0-6033 GCA_964590215.1 uncultured Dehalococcoidia bacterium
GCCCGGCGCCGGCCTGCCGCCCAGCCCCTATCGAGGGCTCGCTGCGTTCCGCGAGGAAGATGCCCCCTTCTTTTTCGGCCGGGAGGCCTTCACCGAACGTCTTGTCCAGGCCATCAGCCATGAACCCCTGGTGACCCTGGTTGGCGCCTCAGGCAGCGGTAAGTCCTCGGTGCTCTACGCCGGGCTTGTGCCCAGGCTGCGCCACGACGGGACGTGGCTCCTCGCAACCATGCGTCCCAGCGCCTCCCCGTTCCATGCACTGGCCGCGGTGCTGGTCTCCCTGCTGGACCCTGGCCTCAGCGAGATTGACCGGCTGGTGGAGACGGGTAAACTGGCGGCCGCCCTGCAAACAGGCCAGCTCGAGCTCCCCGACGTGGCCCAGCGCGCAATTCAGAAAATCCCCGGTGCAGTGCGTCTGCTGCTGGCCGTTGACCAGTTCGAGGAGCTCTTCACCCTCTGCCATGACCTGGAGGTCCGCCCGCTGTTCCAGGACACCTTGCTCCAGGGTGCTGGCCCGGGCTCCGCTCTCGGCGTCGTCCTGACCCTGCGGGCTGACTTCTTTGGCTATGCTCTGTCGTCCCGCCGGTTCGCCGATGCGCTTCAGCAGGGCACGATCATCCTGGGGCCGATGAATGGTGCCGAGCTGCAAGCAGCAGTCGAGCAGCCAGCCTCAAGGCTTGGGGTGGCCTTCGAAGAGGGGTTGGTCAATCGCATCATCGATGCGGTGAGCACGCAACCGGGCAGCCTGCCTCTCCTGCAATTCGCCCTGAGTCTGCTATGGAGCCATGCCCGGCAGCGAGGGCTAACTCATGCCGCGTACGACGCGATCGGCGGCGTTGAGCAGGCTCTGGCTGGCTACGCCGAGCAGGTGTACGCCGAGTTCACTGACCAGGAGCAACGAGCGATACGGAGGATCCTCCTTCAGCTCGCCCGTCCGGGCGTGGACACCGCAGACACCCGTCGCACGGCCACACGCTCGGAGGTGGGAGAGGAGAACTGGCCTCTCATTAGTGACCTTGCCACTACACGCCTCGTCGTGACTGAGCAGGATGAGGCCACGGGCGGTGAAACAGTGGAGTTGGTGCACGAAGCGTTGATAACAGGCTGGGGACGGTTACGAGGCTGGATCGACGCGGACCGGGCCTTCCGCACATGGCAGGAGGAACTCCGCCTGGCTCTCCATTCCTGGGAACGTAGCGGGCACGACGTGGGGGCCCTCCTGCGCGGGGCGCCCCTGGGAGAAGCGGACCGCTGGTTCCAGGAGCGGGGGACTGAGCTGAGCGCAGAGGAACGCCGGTTTATCGTCGCGGGCTTGGAGGCCCGAGATGCACAGGAACGGCGGCGGGGAAGGGCCGTGCGGGCCGCGCTGGCCGCAGCCGTCTTCTTCGTGCTCCTCGCCCTCGCGGGCGCCATCGGGTGGTGGCAGGCCGCCGAGGGCAGGCATCGGGCCGAGGAGCAGCGGCTGCTGGCCCTTTCCCGCCAGCTCTCCTCAGTGGCGCAGACCGTTGCCCAGGACGACCCGGAGCTTTCCTTGCTGTTGGCCCTTGAGGCCCACCGAACGGCGCCCACCACTCAAGCTGCCGAAGCCCTGCGGAATGCAATCCTTTACCCGCTGCGTACTGTGATGCGGGGCCACACGGCCCGTGTGAACACGGTTGCCGTCAGTCCTGATGGCCTACGGGTGATTACCGCGAGTCGCGATGGGACCGCCCGAGTATGGGAGAGAACCACTGGGACACCGATAAGTGAGTTGCAAGGCCATGTGCGGGAGGTAACCAGTGCCGCCTTCAGCCCCGATGGTCGGCTTGTCGCCACTGCGGGTAGTGACGGTGCCGCGCGGGTATGGGAAGCGCACAGCGGGCGCCTCCTGACCCAGTTGCGGGGAACCCGGGTGGCAGTGCTGGGACCAGCCTTTAGCCCCGACGGCACCTTACTGGTCACGACCGGCGACACTTCCGCTCGGGTCTGGGAGGTAGGCTCAGGGCGGAGCGTAGCCCAACTGCGGGGGCATCGCGGTGTGGTGACCAGCGCCGTCTTTAGCCCCGACGGCAGCTCTATCGTTACTGCCAGCGATGATGCTACCGCACGGGTGTGGCACGCAAACAGTGGCGCCCGAATCGCAGAGCTGCGCGGCCACACCCGGGAAGTTACGAGTGCGGCGTTCAGTCCCGACGGGAGCCTCGTCGTGACCGCGAGCGCTGACGGTACGGCCCGTATCTGGGGATTTCCCACCGGTCGATTGACGACTGAATTGAGAGCCCACCTGGCGCCCTTAACCGGCGCAGCCTTCGACCCGGATGGCAAGCGGGTAGCCACAGCAAGCCGGGATGGGACCGCGCGCGTATGGGATGTCGGCACTGGGCGGAGCGTGCTTGACCTTCACGGTCACGGGAGCTCCATTACCGGTGTCGCCTTCGATAACAGTGGCAGGTTCATTCTTACCGCGAGCGATGACAGCACCGCCCGAGTGTGGGACGCCGCGACGGGGCATGCTGTGGCTGAACTGCGTGGGCACCGAGGGGCGGTAGCCAGTGCAGTGTTTGCGCCGAACACCAAGCTCGTCATCACTGGGGGAGATGATGGCACCGCTCGCACCTGGGAACTAGCCATGGGAGCTCCCTTGGCCCGCCTTCGAGGCCATGGCAACTGGGTGAACACCGCGGTCTTCAGCCCCGACGGGAAACTCGTCGTGACAGCTAGCGATGATGGCACTGCAAGCCTGTGGGACCCGGCCAGCGGGCGGCGCCTCGCGGAACTGCGCGGGCACGAGGGCCTGGTGACGAGCGCCGTCTTCAGCCCTGACGGGAGCGCCATCGCCACCTCGAGCGATGATTCCACCGCCCGGATTTGGCAGCCGGCGACCGGGCAGAACCTGGCTGTGCTCCGTGGCCATGCCGCCTGGGTGAATACGGTCCGGTTCAGCCCCAACGGCCAGCTCCTCCTCACCGCTGGCGACGATGGCACGGCCCGGGTATGGGAGGTCTCCAATGGACGTGGGGTAGCCACTCTGAAAGCTTCTGGCCAGAGGGTCACAAGCGACGCCTTCAGCCCTAACGGCAATCTGATCGCCACCTCCAGTGCAGACGGTACGGCTCGCGTGTGGCGGACGAGCGATGGACAGCCCCTGACGGAGTTACGGGGCCACCTCCGCGCGGTAGCGAGCGTTGAGTTCAGTCCCAACAGCAGGCGGCTCGTCACCGCGAGCAATGACGGCACCGCCCGGGTCTGGGAAGGGGGGACGGGGCATTCTGTTGCGCAATTGGTCGGTCACACACAGGAACTCACTAGCGCCGTCTTCAGCCCAGACGGATCGCTCATCGTAACAGCCAGCAATGACGGCACGGCCCGGGTGTGGGACGCGGCCCGCGGCCGCCCCCTGGCGGAGCTCCGTGGCCATGCCGCTCCGGTCACCGTCGCGGCCTTCAATCCCAGTGGAGAGCTAGTAGTCACCGCCAGCGAGGACAGTACGGCTCGCCTCTGGGAGGCGGGCACTGGTCGAAGCCTCGCCGAACTGCGCGGCCACCTGCGCCTCCTCACTCACGCGACCTTCAGTCCCGATGGCCGTCTGATCCTCACTGCGAGCGCCGACAAGACTGCGCAAATTTATTCTTGTGATGTCTGCGGCGCGGTCGACGAACTTGCCGCTCTCGGTCGGGCTCGACTGCTGCGGGAACTAACTCCGGAGGAACACGATCGGTACGTGTACGGCCAGGAGCGGAGATGAGAACCCGAGGCACATGTTAATGAACCGAACAACCGTCGTGAGCGAGGGTTCGGGCCGGCGTCCCAGGCGGACCTTCCTCAGGAACGCCTCCGCCTTTCTCGGCGCTGCGGCAGTCGAGTGGCCTCGCTTCAAACTACCCCTTCACGCGGCGCGATCAGAGCAGCCCCCGCTAAAGGTGTGGTGGTGGGGTGAACAGGAAGCCATCGGTATACGAGCGTGGATGAATGACACTTACACACAGTTTTATGACCGTTCCGGGCTCGCCGTAGATGCCTTGCTCTTGGAAACGGATGAGGTAGTCGAACGCTTTACCACGGCTGCTGTTGCAGGGGAGGTGCCCGACGTCCAGTTTCTTTGGAACGGGATCTATCACATGGAGAACGTATGGTCAGGCCACCTTGCCCCGCTGGACGGCCTGGTTTCTCGAAGAGTCCTACGGCGGTCGGGCGCCACTCGCCTGAGCGTGTTTGAGTCGAAACAGTATCGAGTTGGTTTCTACGCTATCGGCTTCGGCATTTCCTACAACAAGAATCTCTTCGACAGGGCAGGCTTGAATCCGGATAGCCCGCCGAGGACCTGGGACGCATTTCTCGATGCCTGCGACAAGCTGCGATCATCCGGCACTACCCCTATCGCGGGCGGGGCCAGGGATGGCTACTTTGGAGACTGGTTCCTGAATCATGGCCTGGTGCAGCAACTCGATTCTCCCGCGGATGCCCTGGACCTCTTCATTGGAAACCGGGACTGGCGAGACCCGAAGTATTATGCCCACTGGGTAAAGATGGAGGAGCTCCATAAACAGGGTTTTTTCAATAGTGAGATAAACTCTCTGGACCTGTACCAAGGCATCGACCTGTTCCACACCGCCCGCGCAGCTATGAGCCTCAATGCGTCACCGGCCCTGGCCTATGCCCAACAGCAATTGGGGAGGGAGCAGGTCGGCTTCATGGTGATGCCGGTTTTTGGCACAGGGAAGTTGGCTGGCCTTCCACTGCTAGATACCCAGGGTTTCGGCATTCCCAGCCGGGCAGGCAACCCTGGCGACGCCGCTCGGCTCCTGGAGTTCATGCACGGCAAAGAGCGGCTGCAGGCAATGTGGACGCTATCTCACCAGATTCCGGCCGATGAGGCTTTCGATAGCTCAGTCATCGAGGATCCCCTGATCCGAAGGGTGTTTGATACGTGGGTCGCAGGCCCTAACGCTGTTTACGTTGGGATCTTGATGCCGCTCGTGTTCTGGACCAACGCGATGTTCGTGGCCGCGAGGAAGATACTGGCGGGTGAGTTCAGCGGCGAGCAAGCAGGCGAGCTCGCATACGCCGTAACGGACGAGTGGAGGACCGCGTTCCCCGACAGGGTCAATAGCTACACCAAGTGGGTCAAGACCCTCGAGCTGTAAGGGGGAGTGATAAGCGGCCCGTACCGGAGCAAGACCGGGATACTCGAAGGGATTCAGGCGTACTCCGTGTCAGTGGTGATGCGATTTGGAATCGGGTAGAACCCCGACTACTTCTGGGACGTGAGGCCAGGGCGAATACCCGCGTCGGTCTGACTCCCGGCGAGGGGTGGCGATGGCAGGGCTTCAGGCGGCTCCCGTCCTTTCCCCGCCCCTGCGCGCTTAAGCGCGTACTACGAACCTATGACCCGTGCGCCTTGACATCCTCCGCACCCCTCTGTACACCCAAAGACGTGGCAGTAGTCCGAACCATCCAGTGGCTCGACGGCCGGGTCAGGATCATCGACCAGAGCCGCCTCCCGGGGGCGGTCGTCTACCGGGACATCGTGACCCCCGAGGAGATGATCGAGGCCATCCAGACCATGCAGATCCGGGGCGCCCCGGCGTTGGGAGTCGCTGGAGCCTTCGCCGTGGCTCTGGCCGCCCGGCGGATCAACGCCCCCGACCGGGCGTCCTTTCTGACGCAACTTCGACCAGACGCGACCCGCATCGCCCAGGCCCGTCCCACCGCGGTGAATCTCTCGTGGGCCGTCGATCGTTTGATGCAGCGGCTGGAAGGGTCCCAGCACCGGGAGCCGGACAAACTCGCCGGCATGCTCCTCGCCGAGGCGCAGCGGGTGCTGGACGAGGATCTGCAGGCCAACCGGGCCCTTGGCCGTCACGGAGCGGCGCTGGTGCCCGACAACGCGGTGGTGCTCACCCATTGCAACGCTGGCGCCCTGGCAACGGCCGGTTATGGTACGGCCCTGGGAGTCATACGAACCGCCCGGGAGGCAGGGAAGCGGGTGCGCGTCTACGTGGGCGAGACCCGCCCCTTGCTTCAAGGCGCGCGGCTCACCGCCTGGGAGCTCTT
>CAZPYZ010000284.1:0-6031 GCA_964590215.1 uncultured Dehalococcoidia bacterium
CGCGAGCGGGCGTGAGTAGATGCCGTGGCAACATCATTGTCCCTGAACGCTTCTCCCGCGGCTACACCTGGCCGGAGTGCTTGGCTGCGGTCCAGGTGAACAGGGAACGCTTAAAGGGGAACTACCAGTCCTTCGTGATAAACGAAGGGGACAAGGAGTTCTTCCAGCGCTTTAACCAGCGCCGGGGGCCGGTGCGGGTCCTCGCCCTCATGGAGGACTGGAGCCCGGACTGCGTCCGCGGCGTGCCCGTCGTAGCTCGGCTGGCCGAGGCGGCCGGGATGGAGTTGCGGATCTTCCCCCGGGACCAGAACCTGGACTTGATGGCCCGGTACCTCTGGAGGCACGCGTTCATGTCCATCCCGGTCTTCGCGTTCTTCGATGGGGAATGGGACGAGCTGGGCCACTGGACCGAGCGGCCGGCGGAGGCCTACCGGTTCGCGGCGGACCTGCAGGAGCGCCTTGCTTGCGGGAGCCTGGATGAGGAGCAACGACGGACCCTGATCCGGGAACGGAGGCAACGCGAGCAACGATGGATGCACGAGACGGTCCGGGAGATCCGGGAGCAGGTCTTCTACCGGGTGCTTTGAGCAGCTATAGGCCCCTGGCGGACTACGGGCTGATCGGGGATTGCCACACCGCGGCCCTTGTATCCGCGGACGGGTCGGTGGACTGGCTCTGTGCACCCCGGTTCGATAGCCCCTGGGTCTTCGGCTGGCTGCTGGACGCCCGCAACGGCGGCTCTTTCTCCGTACAGCCGGTAGGCCGCTTCGAGTCTCGCCAGGAGTACCTCGGCTACAGCGGCGTCCTCCGCACCACCTTCTCCACGGCCGGCGGGTCAGTTACGCTGACGGATTTCATGTCCCTCCATGCCGGAAGGGCCCACGGCCATTCGCCCAGGTGGAGGCGCCCCATCGCCTGGTGCGCCTCATAGTGCGCCGGTGGAGGAGACCGCGGTGAGCGGGCGAGAGGTCAGGCACATCGGGATGGCGCCCCCGTGGGGAAGACCATGGCGACCCAGCGTTAGACGCAGGCGATCACCCGATCGCTCGCCAGGTGTCTCCGCCGTCTTCAGACCGCAGAACCTGTCCCCCGCTATCGATCGGCATAACCTGCCGGGAGTCTCTGGGGCTGACCGCCACGGTGCCGGGTGTTCCGGGGAAGTTGAGCCGCTGCCATGCTCGCCGTTGAGCGCATTCCCAGCGGCGATTCGTTCGTGGTGAGCCCCCACAGGGGTAGCTTGCTGGCTGCCCATGTGGCGTCCGATCACGTCTCTCGCGGCCCAAACGTACGGGTTATTGGTCCTCATCTACTCGTCCACACTCACGAACCCCTTGTCGTCGACGGGCTGCCCGATGGGCGGGTTAGGCTGGCGTGACGTCCGTGTGGATGAAATCGTCGCCCTTGAACAGCAGCGGTTCGCCGGTGATTTTGGCGAGGGCATACGCGAAGCAGTCTCCGAAGTTGAGCTGGGCGCGGTGGCCGCTGCCTTTGCCGAAGTCACGGTAGGCTTCCCGCGCGATGCGGACCTGTTCTTCTGTTACCGGCTCGAGTACGAGGCCGCTGGCTCTCACGTAGTCGTCGAACCGGCGGCTCAACATGGCGGTGCGGCTCGCGTCGATCACGATCGCAGTCTCGAGATAGCTTGCCGCCGAAATCCGTCGGCGGCCTGCTCCCTCTATAGCGGCCACGAAGGCCGGTCTTTCGGGCTCTTCCCGCAGGATCGCGACCAGGGCTGAGGTCTCGACAATCATTTGGGCAGCGCGCGGTCATCGTAGAGTAGTTTGCCGTGGTCTATGGATTTCCAGGGCTCCTTCAAATGCGCTACGCAGTGCTCGGCGATCGCATGGAGTCGGGCAGCGAGACCCGTCCCTCGGTCGAGCCGACCCCGATCAAGACGTTGCCTGAGGGCATTCGTGACGGCAGCCGTCATGCTTTCGCCTGTCAGGTCGGCCAACTCGGCCAGTTTTGGGCCAAACGGTGCGCTTCCTGGTTCACGATGGTGAGACTCATTAGACGGCTTCTCTCCGACCCCTCCTATCACTTCGGCAGGCCTCGTTCGTCGTAGAGCAGGTCGCCATGGTCGATGGACTTCCAAGGCTCTTTCCAGAGAGCCGCGCAGCCCTCGGTGATCGCCAGGAGCCGTTCAAGGCGGCCCGTGTCCCGTTCGCGGCGCACACGATGCAGACGCTCTCGAACCGCCTCGGTGACCGCGGCAGTGATGCTCTCACCGGTGAGCTCGGCCAGCTCCTGGGCGAGGCGGTGAGCCTCTTCGTTTTTGATGTTTAAGCTCATATGGTACCTATCCACCAATATTCCGTACCATGCTACCACGACCCAGAGGCTGAAGAGCTATATCGCATGCGGGGCGCGATGGATGACCTTCCACTATCTGGAGACCTCCCAGCAGGCGAGGGCGCCTGCTCCACATTTTCGAAGCAATCGCCCGCGCGGGCGCGCGCCTGCACCCCTGGGGGATGAAAATCGCTGCCCGGTCCAGCACAGCCGAGGGCGGCTGTGCCACATTTTTAAGTCAATGGCGTCCATTAGGAGCCCAGGTACGGCCGGACCTGCTCCGCCACCAACTCTATGCTTCGCAGGATCATCTCCTGCGGCATCCCCGGGTACTGCACCCGGAAGATGAAGTGGTTCACCTCGGGCATCTCCTCCAGGTACCGCTGCAGCTCCTCCCGGACCGCGACGGGGTCCCCGATGATGAAGCGGTCCTGCGCCAGGTCGTCGAACTCGGCGGCCCAGCGGTCGTCCTGCGGGAGGGCCGCATCCTGCCCCCACTGCCGGTAGGCGTCGTACTTGGTGTCGAGATAGGGTCGCACCTCGGCGACCGTCTTCCTGTGGTCGGGCCCGACGTACAGCTCACGGCGAAGGGGCAGATCGCTGGGCCTGGGTTTTCCTATGGCGGCCAGTTCTTCGAAATACAACGCCAGTTGGCGCTTCAGGGCGGGCAGACTATTGTGGGGGTTCATGGCCCAGGTGTCCCCCAAGCGCGCTGCCCGCCGCACCGCCGGGTCCGCGTTCGCGGCTATCCACACCGGCGGGCGCGGCCGCTGCAGCGGCGGCAGCGTCAAAGCCACGCCGTCCAACCGGCAGTAAGAACTCTCATAGGTCACCCGTTCCCCAGTCCAGAGCCGCTTGATGAGCTGAACGTTCTCCACGAACCGGCGCAGCCTTCCTTCCTGAGGGACCCCAAAGGCGTCGTACTCTTCCTGGCGGTACCCCAATCCCATGCCGCAGATGAACCGGCCACCGGTAATGACGTCCAACGTGGCTCCCAGCTCCGCCATTTCCACGGGATTCATCAGGGCCGTGAGGACGATGGAGAGGGCCAGGCGCATCTCGCCGCTCTCGGCGGCAAAGCGGGCCAGCAGGGGGATGGACTGAACCTCCTGGAAGGGCGCGGAGAGGAAGTGCTGTCCCAGCACGATGGTATCGAACCCCAAGTCACGCGCCATGCGCACCTGCTCCAGGTGCTCCTGGAACCGCTGGTACGCGTTCTCGCCGGCGGGGTATTGCTTGGAAACAAGGAGCCCGAACTGTGGCCCCACCCCACCCTCCTGTCTAACCACAGATTTCACAGATTCTCAAGATTAGGCCTCCCTACCCCCTATCTGTGTAATCTGTGCAATCTGTGGTTTCACGTTCTCGCCCTGAGCAGTTCGACCAGCCGATCCAGGATGCGGTCGGCCACTTCCGGCTTTGGCATCAAGGGGAGCTCATCGACTCCCCCATGGGCATCCACGATAGTCACCTGGTTGTCGTCGGAGCCGAAGCCGCTGTCTGACCTGGTGATGTCGTTGGCGACGATGAGGTCGAGCCCCTTCTCCCTCAGCTTGGCTTGGGCATTCTTGACCAAGGACTCACTCTCGGCGGCGAACCCAATCTTCACGAATGAGCCCTGAAGGGAGGCAAGGATGTCCGGGTTCTTCACCAACTCGACACTCATCGTGTTTTCGAGTCCTTTTTTGATCTTCTGCTGGGCCTGAAGGGCAGGCCGGAAGTCCGCGGGCGCGGCGGCCATGACCAAGGCGTGGGTCTCCCTCAGTTCATGCCCTATCGCTTTCAGGAGATCCAGGGCGGTCCTGATGTGCACCGTCCGCACCCCCGTCGGGTCCGGCAGGCTGACCGGGCCGGTGACCAGGGTCACCTGGGCGCCGCGATCACGGGCAGCCTCGGCGATGGCCCAGCCCATTTTCCCCGAGGAGCGGTTGGTGATATGGCGGACGGGGTCCAGGGGCTCTTCCGTAGGCCCCGCGGTCACCACGATAGTGAACCCTGCCAGGTCCCCCCCCCGTCCCAGCACCTGAGCCAGCGCCCCAATGATGGCCTCGGTGCTGGCAAGCCGGCCCGTCCCTACCAGACCCGAGGCCATCCGGCCGTGCTCCGGTCCGACAATGACGCTCCCTCGTTGTCGCAGCAGGGCGAGGTTCGCCTGCACGGCGGGGTGCTGATACATGTGCCCGTCCATGGCGGGGGCAAGCACCAGGGGCGCTTGGGTCGCGAGGGCGGTACCGGTGAGGGGCTCATCAGCCAGGCCCTGGGCCAGCTTTGCGATGATATCGGCCGTCGCCGGCGCGATGACGAGGGCGTCCGCCGCTTCTGCGAGGGCAACGTGCTGGATACTGAGGTCGGAGGTGGGGTCGAACCAGTCGGTAACGACGGGCCGGTGGGTCAATGACCGGAAGGTGAGAGGGGTGATGAACTCTCGCGCGGCGGGCGTCATGATGACGCTGACCAGGCATGCGGACTGCGTCAGCCTGCTGGCCAGGTCGGCAGCCTTGTAGGCGGCGATGGAGCCGGACACGCCCAGGACGATGTGCTTACCCTGAAGGCCCATAACCCCCGTCCCGATCCAAAGTCCAAAGTCCAAGGTCCAAGGCACCGCCGTCCCGGTCCAAAGTCCAAAGTCCAAGGTCCAAGGCACCGCCGTCCCGGTCCAAAGTCCAAGGTCCAAGGTCCAAGGCGGCGTTGTCCGGTAGCTCTAGACCCTGGACCTTGGACATCGTCATCGGTTCAGCTCGTGAATGATGCGTAGGCCGCGCAGGGTCAAGTCTTTGTCGACAACGTCGATCGCGGGACACTCCCGGGCGATCAGCTCCACCAGCCCTCCCGTCCCGATCACCTTCGGTTCTCCATCGAGTTCGGCTTTGAAGCGTGTCACCAGCCCCTCGACAAGGCCGACGTATCCGAAGATAACCCCCGCCTGCATCGCCTCGGGTGTGTTGCGGCCGATAGCGTGCTTCGGCGCCACCAACTCGATACGGCGCAGCAGTGAGGCCCGCGCCGCCAATGCTTCGACTGAGATCTGGATCCCCGGCGCGATGGCGCCGCCCAAGTAGTCCCCGTCGGCAGTGATGGCGTCCAGAACGGTGGCGGTGCCGCAGTCCACCACGATGGCGGGCCCGCCGTACACCCGATGCGCCGCGACAGCGTCCGCGATGCGATCGGCCCCGACATCACGGGGGTTCTCATACATGACCCGGATCCCTGTCTTGACCCCGGCACCCACGATGAGAGGGGGGGCTCCGAAGTAGCGATTTGACAGCTCTTGGAATGTCGTGACCAAGGGCGGCACTCCACTGCACACGACGACGTCAGTTAGATCAGTGAACTCGACGCCCGCCCGAGGCAGAAGACCCAGGAGCAGCGCGGCGTATTCGTCTGCCGTCCGCTCTGCGTCTGTCGCCCACCGCCAAGTGGCCATGAGTTGCTCGCCGCGGAATACCCCCAGGGTGATGTTGGTGTTTCCGATGTCTATAGCCAGGAGCATGGTGCCCGCATTATAAACCTGGGGAAGCTGTCATCCTGAATGCCCCGAAGGATCTCACCGTTGCGAGGTCTGACTGCTGGGCGTAGATCGAAGAGCGCGCTCCACCTGCGTGATGCCTGAGACGTTGGTGCCCTGACTTCACGCATCACGCATAAGGCATCAGCGGATCTCACGGTCCTAAGGTCTTACCGTCGCTAGGAGCACGGAGCGCACTCTCGACCGCCGCCCACATCCCCGCGTCCTGGAATG
>CAZPYZ010000285.1:0-2784 GCA_964590215.1 uncultured Dehalococcoidia bacterium
CTGGCTGGTCATCAGTTTTGTAGCCTTTGCGCTGTTGTTCTGGCTCGTTCTCCTCGTCTGGGCAGCCCGCTCCGGGCTTTTCAACAAAAGCAGCGAGTCGCTCACACATAAGGTGTTCGATGACAAACCGAGCCCCGACCGTGAGGGAGTGGGTTAACAGGAAGGCATGACCGCGCAGCATGATGACCCCATCGGCGGCGAGGTGCGGATTGGCCGGGGCGCCGCCCCGTCCTTCCTGCGCTGGTTCAACTACGCGATGTATGTCGCCGCCATCGCTTACCTGGTGGTGTTCTGGCCGGACACCGGCTATCATCCCGTGGTCATCGCCTTCGCCGGCCTCCTGGCTGCGTGGCTGGCGTACATCTTCTTCGGCAGGAAGCCTGCGGAACCGTAGCATCGTTTTCCCTCTCCCTCCGGGAGAGGGTTAGGGTGAGGGTGCACAGGCTCCCTATCATCTAAGCTCTGGGATCACCCAAAAAGAAGGAGGAGCACCATGGTTTCAGCGGATAGGACGGCACAGGCGAATGCCTACGTCAAGGAGCGAATGTTCTTCGTTCCCCGGATGTTCCAGATCCTCAACACCGTCGCCCCGGAGGCGCCGGAGCGGTTTGCGGACTTCTACAACACCGTCTGGCAGGACGGCGCGCTGCCCCGCAAAGTCAAGGAGCTGATGTTCGTTGCTATCGGCATCTCCTGGCGCTCGCCCGCGTGCCTGATCCACGTCATCCCCGCCATCGAGGCGGGCGCGACGGACGGGGAGATCTTCGAGGCGGTGACGGTAGGCACCCTGGCCGGTGGCTTCGTTCCCGGGGGCCCCGGCATCCCCTACGCGTTCCAGTATGCCCTCAAGGTCCTGGACGTCGCAGGCAAGTACCGCAAGGGAGAGCCCTGGGAGTACGTGGAGCCCGCCGAGTTCAAGATGTAGATCCGGATACGTAATGCGTGCTGCGCGCTGCGTGCTGCGTGGGTCGTCCCCCATCACGCATCACGCATCACGCAAGTACTCCTCGGCAATACGCTTCGCCACATCTTCGGGTCGAGCCAGCTCGCCCCGCTCCTTCATAGCCACAAAGCGCTCCCGGTCTGGGAAGTCGGATCCCCGGATCCGTTCCTGCATCGGCGTGTCCATGAGGCCGGGGTTGATGTGGTGGACGGTGACGTGCCCCGGGGATTCCAGGGCGACCACATCGAAGAACATCTCTAGCCCGGCCTTTGCGGCACAGTACATGGTCCACCCCGCTACCGCCCGCTTGGCGGCGCCGGCGGTGATGTCCAGCACTCTGACCGGTACCCCCTGATCAATTGCGCCGAGGAGGGCGTTCATGAGGATCATCGGCGCGATAATGTTCACCCGCGTTGCGTAAGCCACGTCCTGTGGCCGCAGGCCGCCGACCGGCCCCATGGGCTGGTCCGAAAAGGCGTTATTGATAAACACCACCTCGTCGATATCGCCGCCTAACCACTCCCGCAGCTCCTGGCTTCCCGGCAGCTGCTCGACCTCACCCAGGTCCAGCTTCACCAGGCGGATCCGGCCCCCGGCTCGCGCCGCCTCCGGCTCTTGTTCGGGCGAGAAGCGGCGGGAGATAGCCACTACTTTCCCCGCCTGCGCCGCCAACACATCGAAGAGAGCACGGCCCAAGCCGCTGGATGTTCCTGTAATGACAAAAGCTTTCATACTCACCCCTTTGGACTTTGGACTTTGGACCTTGGGCTTTGGACATGAATGCACCAACCGTTAACATAGGCCATCTCTCCACTGCCTACCACACCGCCATCCTCCTCATCGGGACGAAATGGGTCGAGGAGCACCTGGGACGGCCGGTGCACTGGGGCCTCTTCCCCACCGGGCCGGACATCGTGAACGCCCTCTCCCGGCGCGACCTGGACATCGCCTACATCGGCCTGACGCCCGCGATGATCGGCATCGGCCGGGGCGTGCCCATCAAGTGCGTGGCCGGGGGGCACGTGGAGGGCACTGTGGTGGTGGGCAAGGATGGTTACGCCTCGGCAGGCGATCTTGACGGGTCGGTGGCAGCCGCGCTACGCCAGTTCCGGGGAAAGGCCATCGGCTGTCCGAAGCGGGGCTCCATTCACGACATTATCGTGCGTTATTACCTGGCCGAGAACGGCCTCCAGGACGGCGTGGAAGTGAAGAACTTCGACAGCGCCGAGTTCATCGCTGAGGGCATGGCTGATGGAGTTGTGGAGGCCGCGGGCGCAACGCCGTCCGTCGTGTCCTACCTGGGCTTCTTCGAAGGTTCCTTCCGCTCCAAGGTCGTCGTCCCTCCCTCCAACCTCTGGCCCTACAACCCCAGCTACGGCGTCTTTGCCCGGACCGACGTCATTGAAGAGCGGCCCGAGGTGGTCGAAGGGTTCCTGGCGATGCACAAGCGGGCAACGGAGTTCATGCGGGAGAAGCCGGGTGAGGCTGCCAGGATCGTGGCCGGGGTCATGGAGCTGGTCGATGAGGCCTACGTCCTGCGGGCTTTCAAGGTGTCCCCGAAGTACTGCATCGGCCTGCCCGATGAGTACGTCACCTCGACCCTGAGGTTCGTCGAGCCCCTGAAGCGGCTCGGTTACCTGGAGCGGGACCTTAGCCGTGACGACATCTTCGACCTCCAGTTCGTCCGGCGGCTGCACCCGGAACCGCACCACTATCTCCAGGCGCCCCGCTGGGCCTAATACGTCGTTGTTGCCCTTCTGAGCCCTGGTGTCCCGTTCCGAAGTTCAGCTAGATGTTATTCTGGGCGAAGCGAAGAACCGGCCATGCCGCACAGCGGCGCC
>CAZPYZ010000285.1:2884-6003 GCA_964590215.1 uncultured Dehalococcoidia bacterium
GGACGGAGGAGGCTGTTCCATGAGCACCGTTGCCGTTTATAGCCTGGAGCACTTCGCGAGGGACCTGCGCGAAGCCTTCAGCGGGCGGGAAGACCTGGTTGGTCGGGCCAACGCGGTGGCGGAGGTGTTGCAGCACCTCCTGAAAGTCGGCGGCTGGGTGCAGGAGCTGCTGGACAAGGGCGGCTACGACGCCCTGCCTGGCAGCGCCTACGCCGACGACACTTGCGGCCACCCAGCCCCGGGGTTCCACATCACCTGTGGCGCCCAGCGGCCGGGTCAGTACAACAGCCCCCATGACCACGGGGCGAGCTGGGTGGTTTATGGCACCTACCAGGGGGCGATTGAGCAGACCCGCTGGGGCTGGGACTATTCCGATGGTCTCCTGAAGCCGAAACTCGTCGCCCGGACCGGGTTCGTGCAGCAGCCGGGAGTGGTGGCCTACTTCCTGCCCGGAGAGATCCACGACACCCGCAACGTTGCCGAACGCTCCGTGGTGGTCAGAGTCGAGGCACAGAAGGTCTCGACCCTCTGGCGGCACCGCTACGACAGGGAAGCCAACACCGCCAAGGCCTTCCTCGGGGCGGGATAACCGCCCCTCGCCTGAGCCCGCCCCCGCCAGGCTATGGGTGAGCTGGTACCACGCCCCATGACACCTGATTTGTCACCCTCGGCGGAGATCTCGGAGGGAGGCGGGAAGGCTCCTTACTGCCTTACTTCCCCACCTCCTGATTTCCTCATCGCCTGATGGCCCGCGCCCCAGCCCGCCGCGCCGTTCCCGACCCCTGGCTCAAGCCTGGCATCTTCCTCGGTGCCCTGGCGCCCCTCGCCTCCATCGCCCTGCGCGCCGCCCAGAACGCCCTCGGCGCCAACCCCATCGCCCAGGTCCAGAACGAGTTGGGCCTCACCGCTCTTATCTTCCTCGTCGCCGCCATGGCCTGTACCCCCGCCAAGCTCCTCCTGGGCTGGACCTGGCAGATGCGGGTCCGCCGCGAGATCGGCCTTTTCGGCTTCTTTTACGCCTCAGTCCACTTCCTCACCTACCTCCTCGCCGACCTTCAGCTCGCTTTCGCCACGCTCCTCGAGGATATCGCCCAGCGCCCCTTCATCACGGTCGGCTTCGCCGCCCTCGTCCTCCTCATCCCGGTCGCCGTCACCTCCACCAATGGCTGGGTGAAGCGCCTAGGCTACCGCCGCTGGCAGCGGATCCACTGGCTGGTCTACCCTGCCGGTATCCTCGCTGTCATCCACTTCATCTGGCGCGTCAAGATCGACGTCAGCCAGCCCCTTACCTACGCAGCCATCCTCGCTGCCCTCCTGGCCGTTCGTCTCCTCGTCTACCTCAGCAAACGCTACGGCGCTGTCCGCCCTTAGCCTTCCAAGCGCAGCCAACAACATGAACCGCTCCGGAGTGGCGGGTCTGACTGACTTACTGACTTACTGAATTTAACTCCTGCTCCAGCCACACGTGCCCCGGATACAACCTCTCTATCCCCCTCCTGAGCCACTTCCGCTGCGCCTCACCCAATGCTGCCAGCGCCGCGGTTGGAGGGGGCGGCGTGGCCGCATCTCCCACCTGGTGGAGCAGCACAATCTGCGGCGCCAGCACCGGCAGACCAGCCTCGGACCGGACGAACGCCTCGTCCAGCGGCAGCGTGATTGACGGGTCCCCCGCGAACTGGAACGTTGTCTCGTTCCCCTCGCTCAGTAGGAACTCGATGAACGTCGGATCGTGGAGCTGATTGCTCGCCCAGATGCCGTGCAGCGGCGGCTGGATAATCCTCCCGTCTTCCCACGGTGTCAACTTCGAGCCATCCGCGATCTCCAACCACCACTCCCGCTCCACCAGGTGCCGCCGCAGCGCCACTTGGTCCCGGCGCAACACCGCCACGTCCACGTCGACGTGGCCTCTCGTCTCTTGGTTCAGGAACAGGTCTAGCGCCCAGCCACCGCAGAACCCCCACGGCCGCCCGAATCCCGCCATCACCGCCGCGACCCGGAACAACTGCGCGAATGCCATGCTCCTTACTCTACCGCTCTCACCCTTTCCGGCGCGAGCCCGATCTGTCCTTGCGAGCCCGCCAACCGACGTTCAGCCCCTCTCCAGCGATCCTGCGGGCGTGGCGATCTGGGGCGGAGTGCCTATCGTCCAACGCGCTGCCTGCGCGCGCTTCAGGTTCATCCGAGCTTGGCCCACCGAGTAACCTGGTTGACGCACCCATGCTCTTCGAACCTGCGACTTCAGCGGCCGCCGACCCTGACCTCCACGCGGTGCTGCGGGAGCTGCGATCGGGTGTCCGATCCCTTCTGGGCGCCCGCTTCGTGGGCCTCTATTTGTGGGGATCCCTCGCCAATGGGGGTTCCGACGCGTTTAGCGATGTCGATTTTGTCGTCGCGCTCAGCCCTGACATCCTCGATATCGATCTCCCCGCGTTGCGGGCGTTGCACACCCGCCTGCGGGCTCTACCCTTGAGATGGGCCGCCCACCTCGACGGCTCTTATATCACCACAACTGTCCTTCGCCGCTATGATGCGGCCCACCCCCCACACATCTACGTGGACCACGGGACCACAGAGCCCGTTAGGTCTCAACATGACAACACATGGCTGTGCCGGTACGTGCTGTGGGAGCGAGGGGTAACTCTCGATGGTCCTGGCCCCCGCAACTTGATCGATCCCGTTTCCCCCGATGATCTGAAACGTGAAGCTGTGGCCATGATTCACGGTTGGATGGGACCCTACCTCGACGGCTTCACCCCCCTCAACACGGTTTACCTGCAGGCATACTCGGTCCTGAGCTTGTGCCGCATGCTCTACACCTTCCATCACGGCGATATCGCGTCCAAGGCCGTTGCGGCAGCGTGGACGATGGAATCCCTTGATACGCGCTGGGCGTCGCTGATCGGGGAGGCGCTACGGGCACGAGCCGAGATCCACTCGAGATCCCGCGCCCCCGCACACACAGAGGCGGTGGCGATGACCCTGGACTTCATCCGTTACGCGCTGGAGCTGGTCCATTCTGAGCCGGCCTCCGACTGGTCGGACCGGGACTAAAGTAGCCGTTCGGCAATAATCGCTTCGTACGGATGCCTGGCCGCAGGGTGTGGACCAATGTTCGCGCT
>CAZPYZ010000286.1:0-5989 GCA_964590215.1 uncultured Dehalococcoidia bacterium
GCCGGTCGAGGTGCACCCCGAAGATGTGCATGCCACCACGGGCCAACTCCACCGCCGTCGCCCCTCCGAAGCCGGATGACGCACCAAGGATCAGTGCGTAGGGGCCCGCTATTCGAGCGGCCTCAGGACGAGCCCTCACCGCGCCACCACGTTGACAAGACGTCCCGGGACGTAGATCACCTGAGCCACCTCCTTCCCGTCCGTCTGAGACCGAACCTTTTCGGACTCTAGCGCGAGCCGCTTCGCCTCTTCTGCGGTAACAGCGGGTGACACGGTGAGCCTGTCCCGCACCCGCCCGTTCACCTGAACCACCAGCGTTATCTCTTCCTCCTGCACCAGCGCGGGGTCATAAGTGGGGAAGGACTGTGTGTGGACGCTTCCCGAATGGCCGGTGCGCAACCATAACTCTTCGGCCAGGTGTGGGGCACTGGGAGCGATCAACCGCAGTAGCGACTCAAGGGCCCCGCGCCACACAGCCGTGCCTTTCAGGGCCTGCGTCTCCCTTCGAACGAGATAGTTCGTGAACTCCATCAGGGCGGCCAGCATGGTATTGAAGCGGAACGCGGCGATATCCTCATCGACCTTCTGGATGGTCTTGTGGGTCCAGCGGCGTAGCTCGGAACTGCCGTCTCGGGCCCCCTCAGCCTCGGACCCTGGATCCCAGTGATCCAGCACCAGGTTCCAGACACGATTGAGCCAGCGGACGATGCCGTTGATTCCCTCCGTATTGAAGGGGCCGCCCTGGTCCCAAGGTCCCAGGAACATAAGGTAGCAGCGGAAGGCATCGGCGCCGTGTTTGGCCACGTGCTCGTCGGGCGCAACCACGTTGCCTCGGGACTTGCTCATGCGCTGGCCGTCCGGCCCCAGGATCTGCCCCTGATTAAATAGACGTGTATAAGGCTCGTTGGTACTGACCAGGCCCAGGTCTCGCATCACCTTGTGGAAAAAGCGAGCGTAGAGGAGGTGCATGGTAGCGTGCTCGGCGCCGCCGGTGTACTGGTCCACCGGGTGCCACCGATCGGCGACGCTGCGTTCGAAGGGCCCGCCTGCAAAATGAGGGCTAAGATATCGCATCTGGTACCAACTGGAGTCTACGAAGGTGTCCATGGTGTCCGTTTCTCGTTTGGCAGGACGTCGGCAGCGGGGACACCGTGTGTTGACGAATGCTTCGTGGTACTTCAGCGGCGACTCGCCGGTCGGCCGGAACTCGGCGTTCGCGGGCAACACCACTGGCAGCTGATTCTCAGGCACGGGGACAGTCCCGCACGCGGGGCAGTAGACGATGGGGATGGGGGTGCCCCAATATCGTTGGCGGGAGATAAGCCAGTCTCGAATGCGGTATCCGGCCTTGCGCTCGCCCCAGCCCTCCCCTTCGGCGTAGTCGGCCACGCGTTCGATGCCCTCTTCGCTGGGCATGCCATTGAAAGGCCCCGAATTCACCATCATGCCAGGATCCGTGTAGGCCTCGGTGAGCTCCTGGCCCTCCCACCCCGGCGGCGCGATAACCGTTACGATGGGCAGACCATAACGTTTGGCGAAGACGAAATCCCGCGTGTCGTGGCCAGGTACACCCATAACGGCGCCGGTCCCGTAGTGCATGAGGGCGTAGTCGGCGGTGTATATAGGGACCGGCTGTCCGTTAAAAGGGTTGGTACAGTAGGCGCCGATAAACACGCCCGTCTTGTCGGTCTCGGTGGACTGCCGTTGGATCTCGCTCTGCCGCCTGGCCTGCTCCACATAGGCGGTGACTTCCGGTTTGCGGGAGGGGGTCGTCAGTTGCTCGACCAGCGGGTGCTCCGGTGCGAGCACCATGAAAGTGACTCCATAGATAGTGTCCGGCCGGGTCGTGAAGACACGGATCTCCCCCGACATGCCCCGACGCGGCGAAGAGTCCAGAGGGAAGCCCACCTCCACGCCGAGACTCTTCCCGATCCAGTTGGTCTGCATCAACTTGACTCGCTCGGGCCATTGAATCTCCGCCATGTCTAGCAATTCGTCCGCATATTCGGTGATCTTCAAGAACCATTGCTCCAGGTCCCGCTTGGTGACCGGAGAGTCGCAACGCTCGCAGGTGCCGTCGGGCCTCACTTGCTCGTTGGCCAGCACGGTCTGGCAGCCCGGGCACCAGTTCGCGGGTGCTTTTGCCCGGTAGGCGAGCCCTCGTCGGTAGAACTGTAGGAAGAACCACTGGTTCCACTGGTAGTACTCCGGCAGGCAGGTGACCACTTCCCGGCTCCAGTCGAACATCGCGCCCATAGAGCGGAGTTGCTGCCGCATCCGGTCGATGTTCTCCATGGTCCAGGTGTAGGGGTGGATACCACGTTGAATGGCCGCGTTCTCCGCGGGCAGCCCGAACGCGTCGAAGCCCATGGGAAAGAGCACGGTGTAGCCCTTCATGCGCTTGTAGCGGGCCTGCACGTCGGAGGGGGCCATCGCGTACCAGTGGCCGCAATGGAGCTCGCCTGACGGATACGGGTACATCGTCAGGGCATACCACTTTGGCCCGGCTGGATCGTCCGGTGTCCTGAACAAGCCGGAGGCCTCCCATTCAGCCTGCCATCTCGCTTCTATCTGCGCTGGCTCATATCGGTCCGCCATGGCTCCCCGTCTCCGGTCATACAAACGGGCAGGGGATTCGCCCCCTGCCCGGTCCTGGTGCTGCTTGAAACGTCTTCGCTCGCGCGGCTTCAGGCGCCGGGCACTCGCCCAGCCTTAAGCAGTCCTGAAAGCTCTGCCTTGCGACTGTTCACTGTCCTTATACGATAACCACGTCGCCCCCTGGTTTCAAGGGCGAACGGATCCCGTCCGTGTTCCTGCCAGGCTCTCAGTGTGTTCCGTGATCTCGTCCAGAGCCGGCTTTATCTCCTTCATGAACTGCTCCAGGTGCCGGATGACGACCTCTTTCGGCATCTGAGCGTAGTGGAAGATCAGCACGATGTACTCGGCAGGCAACTGCTGCCACTGCTCGACCAGGGTCGCTCGCACCTTGTCCACCGTCCCAAACGCATACAGACCGGAGTCCACGATGGACTGGACGATGTCGTCCGGGTGGCTCAGTTTGCGGCGCCCCATAGCGGCGTAAAAGTTCTTGTAGATGTCGTAGTCGTACTGCGCCATTTGCCGCCGGGCTTGCTCTTCGGTGTCCCCGATCTCCAGCCACCGCACAATGGCCTGGTTCTGCCCGAGGACCCGGCTCCGCCCGACTTCTTTAGCGGCATCGACATAGACCCGCCCCATGGGAGCCGCGCGCTGAATGCTGGTGAAATACACCGGATTGAAGTCCTTCCGGGCTGCATACTCAATGCTCTCGGGGCTGCCGGAACTTGCCAGGAACACCGGCGGGTGAGGCCGGGTGTATGGCGCCGGGACTACGCTCACCTTGCGCACGTGGTGCTGCTCGTCGACTTCGCCTGGCGCACCCAACCTGGCGCTGACGCCGGCGTGGGCTAGCTGCCAGTCATCCACCCCTGTGCCATATGGGTAGGGGACCTTCCAGAATTCCCCATCATGCTCCATGGCGTCCTGCGTCCACGCCTTCTGCACGATCTCCACCTGCTCCTCGAAAATACGCCGGTTGATCTCGTCGTCCAGCAGCACCCGCTGCTGGTCGAGCGCAGAGTCTACCGCGTGCGTCTCGGGGTTGGCCGTGGCCGCCGACGGCGACCGGGTGGCTCGTGTTCCCAAGTGCTGCCCCAAGATGTTGGTCCAGCGGGACTGATAGCCGCGCGCAAAGCCGACGAAGCAGCGTCCCTGAGTTAGATGGTCCAGGATGGCGACCTCTTCCGCCACCCGGATGGGGTTTTGGGTGCTCATGACGTAGCCGAGCTGTCCAACGCGAACGTTTTTCGTGATGCTGGCCCAATACCCATTCAGGATCCCTGGACAAGGCCCGACCTCGTATCCCTCTGACCAGAAGTGGTGCTCGATGGTCGCTACGCCCCAGAGGCCGAGGTCGTCACACGCCTTGATAATCTCGTGCCAGCCTGCCAGGGTCTCCTGGTACCGTTCCCGGTGGCGTCCGATGGGCCTCAGCGCCTCTCGTTCCTGTTCGCTGGCGGCGGGGATCACTGGGTATAACTGGATGATGGGTTTCACCATGGCGCACTCTCCCGGGGCACTATCCGAGGCTACACGCAAGGCCCAACCAGGCCTCGGCACCGAGGGCCGAGCCTTTGCGCCGCCCATGATAGCATGGGGGTACGACGTTCCCTACTCGCCCGCGCCCCCGGGGGGACGCTCGCTTTATTGAGACCTGACGACACATACGTGATACGTGACCACCCTGCTTCACCTATCACGCGGCACGTACAGTCATCACCTACTTGCGCGCAGATGGGAGGTACCCCATGGAGTTCATCGTCCGCCAAATCTCGAGCCGGCCCGACACGATGCTCGTCCGCTATGACTGTGCCTGCGGCTGCAAACCTAACGCCGAGTACCGTCAAGGTACCCCTGAGGCAGGCCATGAGCACTGCTGCTGCGGCAACGTGCATTTTGTCGGCCCCGGTGCGAGGCAAGCCCTGGAGGGCTACTTGGCCGATCGGCGGAGCCGGGGCGAGGACGCGGATGTGGGTGAGTACTCGGTCCAGGAGACCACCGTGGCCGATCCCTGGGGCGGTCAGGTCCCGGTAGCCTTTGGGCAGCCTACCCGGCCTCGCCATTAGAGACGTGACGAATTGATACTTGATGCGGAACCACCCTCCATTCACGTATCCTGCATCACGAATCACCAAGCCGCGACTGTCCTAGTCTAGGGGTGCGTAGATGTCCATCGTGATCTCCTCTGCGGCCCGGACGCCGACCGGCAAGTTTAACGGCAAGCTGTCGTCCCTGACCGCGCCGGAGCTGGCCGCCGCGGCGATCCGGACCGCGGTGCTGCGTGCCGGGATCCAGCCTCAGGACATCGACTACGTCATCATGGGCAACGTCCTGTCGGCCGGCCTGGGCCAGGCGCCCGCTCGCCAGGCCGCGCTGATGGCTGGGATTCCCGCGACTTCCAGCGCGATGGTCGTGAACCAGGTGTGCGCATCCGGCATGATGGCGGTCGCCATCGCCGGCCAGATGATCCGATCGGGAATGGCGAACATCGTCGTCGCCGGTGGCATGGAGAGCATGAGCCAGGCACCCCACCTGCTAAAGGGGATGCGATCCGGGGTCAAGCTGGGGGACGCTTCCCTGGTGGATTCCCTGGTCTACGATGGCCTGATCTGCGCTACTGAGCACTGGCACATGGGCAACGCCGCGGAGGCCATCGCCCGACAGTTCAATGTGAGTCGGGAGGAACAGGACGCGTTTGCCCTCCGCAGCCATCAACGCGCCGTCGCCGCTCAGGCCGAGGGCGCTTTTGCCGACGAGATCGTCCCTATACAACTGCCTTCGACGGGACACGGCGACGGCCCGGTGATAGCCGCCGACGAGGGCCCCCGCCCCGATACCACGCCGGAGGCCCTGGCCCGGCTGAAGCCTTTCTTCGAGGCTAACGGTACGGTCACGGCTGGGAATGCGTCCCAGATCAGCGATGGCGCGGCGGCCCTGGTGGTCATGAGCGATGAGACCGCCCGGGAGCGCGACGCTGCCATCTTGGCCCGTTTGGAGGCCGCGACCTACGTAGGTATCGAGCCGGCGCGTCTCTTCGAGGCGCCGGTGTTGGCGGGCGAAAAGCTTTGTGGGATGACCGGGAGGGCCATCAACGACTTCGATCTCATCGAAGTGAACGAGGCGTATGCCGCCCAGTGCCTGGCCAATGGCAACGTACTGGGATGGGACTGGGGACGGGTCAACGTAAAGGGAGGCGCCGTGGCCTTAGGTCATCCCTTGGGCGCGAGCGGCGCGAGGATCCTCGTGACCCTGCTGCACAGTATGACTCAGCAGGAAGCAGAGCGGGGCGCCGCCCTCATCTGCCATGGCGGTGGTGGCGCCGCGGCAATGGCTTTGCGCCGCACGTAGCGTGGCTGGAGAGCGCCCTGCAAGCGCAGGCATCTTGCCTGCC
>CAZPYZ010000287.1:0-5987 GCA_964590215.1 uncultured Dehalococcoidia bacterium
TTCATCGACCGTGTGAGGCCATTCGCTGTCCCAGTGGGGATAATCGGACGCGTAGAGGATGTTGTCCTCGCCGACCCACTGCGCGACGTAGGGGATGGTCTTCTCCTCGGGCTCACAGGAGTAGTAGGCCCGGCCGCTGGTCATGTAGACGCTGGGCTTCTCCTTGCAAAGGGGCGCGTCCCAGGGGCGCTTCTCGAACTCCCCGTCCAGGTGCTCCATCATGAAGGGCACCCACCCCGCGCCGGATTCCATGAAGCCTACCTTTAGCCGCGGGAACGTCTCGAAGATGCCCCCGTAGACGATGCTGATCACGGAGACCATCTGTTCGGGCAAGTGCGACCAGGTGTGGGCGCCCAGGAAGTTCTGAAAGCGAGCGGGGACGCCCGTTTCGTCGCCTGAGGCATGCATGGCAACGGGAATGCCCAGCCGCTGCGCTTCCTCGTAGACGGGGTAGAAGACGGGATCGGCCGCGTTTTTCCCCGGAATGAAGGACGGGAACATGAGGCCGACGAGGCCCAATTGGGACACCGCCCGGTCCAGCTCTCTCGCCCCCTCCACCGGGTCCTGGGTCGGGGCAATGGCGACGGCCTTGAGGCGGTCGGGGTTCGCCCGGCACCAGTCTGCGACGAAGTTGTTATAGGCCCGGCACAGCTCGGCCTGGTAGTCGGGCTCGCGGATTTCGCCGATGCGCAGGGCGCTGGTCGGGTAGAGGATGGCGAGGTCTATCCCCTCCACGTCCATGTCCGCCATCATGGCCTGTGGCGTGTCGGGGTCTCTCCCGAGCTTGCCGTTTGGGGTCTGGCTGCGCTCCCAGCCCGCGTTGGGAAAGAAGACGCTGCGCTTGGCGTGGAAGCCCGTCAGGTACTTCTCATAACAGCGGTGAGGACGGTCCTGGACGTGGCCGTCCCCGTCGACGATGAAGATTCCCTCTCGCATTGTGTACCCCCTTTCACGTCCCGGCCCTTGTCGGCGCCTCCTGTTCCCCAGCCCCTATCCGGCGGGGGGTCCGGGATCAGGTCCCGGCAACGGCCAGGTCAGCGTGCTTGTCGTAGAGCGTGCCGAAGTCGTGGATATCCGAAAGGATGTCAATGGGGCGAACGCGGTAGGCGGCGCCGTTGTGGGCCGCGGCGGGTTCCCGTCCAGCCTGGAGTTGCCGGGCGAGGCGGATCAGGAGGCGGCGCAGGGCGATGATGGCGATGTCCGTGGTGCCGAGGTGCTCCCGCCATCGCTCCGGGATGCGGCCCATGCCGTCGGTGAGCGCCATGTCTTGTTCTCGCCCGCTTGCGATGCCCGTGTAGGTGGCGGTCCGCTGCAGCGCGCGATCGATGAGATAGTCGTTGAGCCGGTGCCGCCTGGGGTACCAGGTGTCGATGATGGTGCCGTCCCGCAGTTCGTGGGCCGTCCAATAGGGGTGGTCCGGGCTCGCCTTGAGCCGGGCGATCTGATCCTCGGTCAGCGGCTCTTCTGGGTTGCAGGAGTACTGGAAGGCCATGCAGTGCTCGTCGTCCACCGGGAACCAGGCATGCCCTGTCCGCGGCCAATTGGGCCCCGGGATCAGACTCCACACCGGAAGCAGGAACTGCGAAACCCGCCAGTAGTACTGGCCCTCGGGGGCGACGCGCCTGGAGCCATAGACGAAGCCGTATTCGGTCTCCTTGACGGTCAGCTTAGGGGCGGTGTCCAGGTTAGTAAGGGCGTCGCCAGCGCCGGCGAGCCTCCGGGGCACCCGGCGCACCGCTGGGATGGACTGCTGGTTGAACCAACGGTGCGCGAAGGACACATGGGCGGAGTCGAAGTCCCCTTCCACGGCCTGGAGGTAGTTGGAATCCTGCAGCCAGCAGGTGACGAGCCGGTGGGTTTCCGGTACCAGGGCCCACTCGAACTCGGGCAGCTCCGGACGGAGATAGGAGGGACCCATGTACACCCAGATGACGCCGCCGTGGTCCTGGGCAGGATAGGACTTGACCCGCACCTTCTGGCGGAACGTGCTCTCCGGGGTCTCGGTGGGCATGTCGACGCAGTTGCCTGCGACGTCGAACTTCCACCCGTGGTAGCTGCAGCGGAGGCCGTGCTCCTCGTTGCGGCCGAAGAAGAGATCGGCCAGCCGGTGCGGGCAGTTCCGGTCAATGACCCCGACCTTCCCGCTGGAGTCCCGAAACGCGATCAGAGACTCGCCGAGAAGCTTGGCGCGGATAGGTGGACAATCCGGCTCCGGCAGGGCAGAGGAGACGGTCAGCGGGAGCCAGAAGCGGCGGAAGAGGTCGCCCATGGGCGTGCCCGGGCCGGTGCGACAGATAAGCTCGTTGTCTTCCCGAGTGAACATAGGGCGGCGCCTCCTCGGCAGGTGGTCGTGCTGTATTCTACACGTGACGGCTGATGCGTGACGATTGACGCGTGATACATGACCGCCCCGTCCGTTCCCGCATTACGCACGACGCATTACGTATTACGTAGTACGCATCAAGCACTACGCATCACGAATCGGTATCCGCGGGCACACACGGCGCAGGTATAGCTCACAGTACGCGATGGAGAGCAATTGATGATTTTGATCTCGGGTGGGATGGGGTTCATTGGGCTGAACACGGCCAAGCGGTTCCTGGACGCCGGAGAGAGGGTGGTGCTGACCTACCACAACAGCTACCGGGAGCCGGAATTCTTGAAGGCAGAGTTAGGGAAGCGGGCCTTCGCGGAGAAGCTGGACATCTCCAGCCACCACGACGTGCTGGAGGTCGCGCGCAAGCACAAGGCCATGGGGATCATCCACCTGGTGGCTCCCCCTGTCCGCTCCACCCTGAGCGCCGGGGAGGAGTACCGGGTTCAGATGGCAGGCCTCATCAACGTGCTGGAGACAGCACGAGTGCTGGGCATGCGGCGGGTGACCGTGGCTAGCTCCTCCACGGTGTACTCCGGTATCAAATCCGGGCCATACACCGAGGACATGCCGTTGCCGGTGGATTCCCGCAGCCCGACGGAGGCGTTCAAGAAGGCCTGGGAGGTCCTCGCGTTGCACTACGCGGACCGGACCAAGGTCGATCTGGCGCTGTTCCGGATGCGGGGGGTCTATGGGCCCCTTTACTACTCGATGGCCAATATCCCAAGCCGCCTCTGCCACGCGGCGGTGAAGGGAGTGGCGCCGGACTTCGGGACCGCCGTCGGCGCCGGCATCTACGGAGGGGGGGCCCCGGCGAGTAACGTCCCCTTCGAAGAGGATGAGGCAGAGTTCTGCTACGTGAAGGACTGCGCGGCGGGGATCCATGCGATCCAGACCGCGGAGCGGCTGCCGCACCGGATCTACAACATCGGCCCGGGCCGGGCGTTCAAGTACGGCGAGCTGGCGGAGGCGGTGAAGGCCGTGGTGCCGGACGCGAAGATCCAGCTACAGCCGGGCACAGGCCCAGCCCCTGGGCCGGCCAACGCGTTCTTGGACAACTCGAGAATCCGGGAGGATCTGGGATTCCGGCCGCAATACGACGCGCGGACGGGGATCGCGGACTACATCGGGTGGCTGCGGGATAACCCGCAGTAGGCGTTCAGTTCAGGGGAAACTCTCTGATCGGGCGCACCCAAGAGATGGCCTGCCCAACGGCGTCCAGGAGCCGGCGGTCGTTTGTCCATAGCTCCATCCGAAGCAACTCCGCGAGGGCCAGGTAAAGCGTGTCGTACACCGTCGGCAGGCCATGGGCGCGGGCAAGCGCGACGGCCCGAGGGTAGAGCTCTGGATGGGCCACCACTGCTATGCCTCTGCGGATCAGCTGGCTGAACTCAACGACAGCAACGTCAACTTCCGCAGGCTCGAGGTGGAAGTGGGGGTCGTTTGTACGCTGCTTCTGATAGAGCGCGTTGGTCACTTCCCCGGGGAAGTGGGGTGGGACCGCGATGAGGCGGCGGTCGTTCTCGCAGTAGCGGAAGAGCGCTCTGGCGTGATGGGAAGCGTTTTCTTGGACGAGCCGGCTAACCGCCACGCTCGCGTCGACGACCATCAGCCCTGGTTTTGTGGCCGCGGGTCGCTTCTTCGCTCTCCCGCGCAACATCCATCTGGTGTTGGGACCAATCATCGCGCATCTGCCGGATCAAGGGATCCGAGGAGGCGTGTATGCCGCTCCGAGCACGAATACGGGCCGCGTTCTCGTCTATCCGCCGCATGATTTCCCGCAGCTCGGCCGCCTGCTCCTCCGTCATGCGAGGAAGCGTCAGTTCAGTGGTGACGAGCATGTCGCCCGCAACCATCATCAAGGCATCCTTCCCTGATGCAGACGCTGCGTGGACGGGAGTGGGCAGCGCGCCGACATCCGCCGCCCGGAGGCGGATCTTGCGGGGCCCGAGGTGATAGGCAGGCACCCGTCCCTGCTTGATCCAGCGATGAACCGTTATCTTGCTCACCTTCCACACCACGGCTGCCTCTGCGATGCTCAACCACTCCGAGCGCGTATCCTCGTCCATGGTGTCACCCTCTTTGCAGGACTACGCATAAGATAGCACAACATATCAGCCACTACCACCGGTCGTGGTCGTCGAGGAAGCCGCCCCGGCGCCGTCCGGAGCGGTTGCGGATGCCCGTAACGAGAGCGACGGGCACCATGAGCAGGAAGCCTGCGACGAAGCCGCCTACGTGCGCCCAATAGGCGACGCCGACGTCGTCGGCGCCGATGGAGGCGACGCCGGTGAAGAGCTGGAGGATGAACCAGAAGCCGAGCACAACGAAGGCCGGCAGCTGGACCACTCGGATGAAGAAGCCGAAGATGAGCAGGCTGTTGACGCGGTTGCCGGGGTGGAGGAGGAGGTAGCCTCCCAGGACGCCCGCAACGGCGCCACTGGCGCCGATGCTGGGTGTCGTCGACAGCGGGTCGGAGACGACCTGGGCATACGCGGCGGCGACACCTGTCGCTAAGTAAAACGCCAAAAAGAGCACCGTGCCGAGGGCGTCCTCGATGTTGTCGCCGAAGACCCAGAGATAGAGCATGTTCCCGATGATGTGGAGCCAGCCCCCGTGCATGAACATGGAGGTGACGACGGTGGCGTACACTGGCAGGCCTTGGGGCAGGAACGGGGGACGGTCCTGTCCCCGAGTTATCTCCAGGGGAACGACGCCGAACTGCAGGACAAAGGACTGCAGCTCCCGCTGGTTCAGGCTCATCTGGTAGAGGAACACCACCACGTTCGCGGCGATGAGGAGCACCGTGATGATGGGGAAGCGGCGAACCCGGCCCCCTTCGTCGGAGAGGGGTATCAACGGGGGTAACCTGCGGCCCGAACCGTATCGATGAAGGTGGTCGCCTTCAGCTCTCGTTCGGTTACCGCGGGGAGGTAATACCGCATCAGGTGCTCCAGCTCTCGAGACAGGGCGCTATCCACGCGAAGGCGGCCTGCCCTCGCCACGTCGCCCGACTGAAACAGGCGCATCACCTTGAGGGCATTCACGGAAAGGGGCCTGGCGCCGCCTGCACCCTTGGCGCACCCCGGGCACAAAACACCACCTGCCTCCGCACTGAAGCCGTTGATCTCTGGCTCCAGCCGCCCTTTGCATGCCAGGCATTGGTAAAGCTCCGGGCCAAAGCCGCTGATGCCCAGGAGGCGGATCTCGAAGTAGCGAAGGGGCGCATCGGGGTCGTGGCCGGCGTCCAGCCACCGTAGAAATTCCAGCAGGAGGCCGTAGATCTGACGGCCGTCGCTGGCCCCTTCGGTCAGGCGATCGAGCAATTCAAAACCACAAATCGCCGACGCCGCCCGCGGGAGATCCTCCCGGACCCGCGGGAAGCTCTCCACCGCCTGAGCCTGGGTCACGATATCCAGGTTGCGGGCGTGCACCAACAACAGGGTGCTGCGGGAGAAGGGCTCCAGGTGTCCCGCCAGGTGGCTGGTCGGGCGCAGGACACCTCGGGCCACCGCGCGCGTCTTCCCGAGACCGGGCGTGAACAGGGTCAGGATCCTGTCCGCCTCCCCCGTCCGGGTCTGATGCAGGACGAGGGCCTCGGTCCTATAGGTTT
>CAZPYZ010000288.1:0-5986 GCA_964590215.1 uncultured Dehalococcoidia bacterium
ACGGATGGCGTCGGCGAGGTTCGGGACTACATGCCTGTTGGGGCCGTTGCCCACCGGCGGGGGTTTCACGGTCTCCTGCGTCAAGTGAGCGTCGTCCGGGGCGCCATGGCCTTTCGAGTAGAGTGCCACCCTGCGTTTAATTACGGGCGGGACGAGCATCGGACGCGTGTCCTGCCTGAGGGCGCCAGTTTCCATTCGCCGAGCCTCAGCCTTGGCCTGACGGCCGGCGTGCCGCTGCGCCTGGAGCAGCATGGAGTCGGGGGGGAGTTCACCCTGCAGGAGGACCAGACCACCGCCTTCGTCCTCCAGGCCATCGACCCGAGGAACGGCGAGCATAGCTCTTTGGCCGAGGGGGAGATCGTGGAGCTGTTCCGGGACACTGCGGCCTACTGGCGCAGCTGGCTCGCCAAGTGTACCTATCGTGGCCGGTGGCGGGAGACCGTCTATCGCTCCGCGCTGGCACTGAAGCTGCTCACCTACCAACCGACCGGGGCCATCGTCGCCGCTCCCACCACCAGCCTGCCGGAGAACATAGGTGGCGGGCGCAACTGGGACTACCGCTACACCTGGATCCGAGATGCCGCCTTCACCCTCTATGCCCTGCTCCGCATCGGGTTCACCGAGGAGGCTTCGGAGTTCATGCGATGGCTCGAGGCCCGCTGCAAAGAACTGGGGCCAGAGGAAGCGTTACACACCATGTACGCCATCGACGGGTCTCCGGTGCCAGAGGAGGAGGTGCTGCCGCACCTGGAGGGGTACCGTGGCTCGCGCCCCGTACGCATCGGGAATGGCGCGGCCAACCAGCTGCAGCTGGACATCTATGGCGCCCTCATGGACTCCGTATACCTCTTCAACAAATACGGGACCCCCATTTCCTACGACCTCTGGACCCATCTGCGTCGCCTGATCAACTGGCTCTGCGACCACTGGCGGGAGCCTGACGAGGGAATCTGGGAGGTCAGGGGCGGGCGTCAGCACTTCGTCTACTCGAAGACGATGTGCTGGGTGGCCCTGGACCGCGCCTTGCGACTGGCCGACCGGCGTTCGTTCCCGGCCGACCGTGACCGCTGGCTCGCGATACGGGATCAGGTGTACGAGGAGATCATGGCCCGCGGCTGGAGCGAGGCGCGGCGGGCCTTCGCGCAGTCCTATGGCGGTGAGCGGCTCGACGCGGCGAACCTCATCATGCCCCTGGTCTTCTTTCTGTCCCCGAATGATCCCCGCATGCTGAGCACCCTGGATGCCATCAACACCTCGGTGAACCGGGGCGGGTTAGTCTCCAACGGGCTGGTTTACCGCTACGACACCCGGACCGGTATCGACGCGCTGGAGGGTGAGGAAGGAACCTTTAACATCTGCACCTTCTGGCTGGTGGAGGGGCTTATCCGCGCGGGACGGGCCGACTCGGCAAGGCTCAACGACGCGCGGCTAATGTTCGAGCAAATGCTGGGTTATGCCACGCACCTGGGCCTGTACGCAGAGCAGACGGGCCGCAGCGGGGAGTCCCTCGGCAACTTCCCCCAGGCCTTCACACACCTCGCGCTCATCAGCGCCGCCTTCAACCTCGACCGTGCCCTTGGTAGAGGAGGCAGTTGAGGACCGATCCGGCCGGTATCGACTTTTTGGACGTCAGCAGCGCCGCCGGTCGATGGAGCGGAGGTCGTCTTCCAGCAGCCTTGTGATTACCTCGACAACGCCGGCTCCGGCGTCTCCCTGCGTTACCCAATCCGCGGTTTCTCGCAGGATGGGAACTGCACCCGCAACGGCGATGCCACAGCCTGCAGCCGCCAGGAACGGGTGGTCGTTCTCAGCGTCGCCGATGGCCACGACATGCTCAGACGCAATCCGAAGCTCGGCCAGGGCGGCCCGGAGCCCGCTGCCCTTGTTCACGCCCGCCGGCAGCACCATGACCGAGCCCTTGTTGAGCGTCACCTCCAGGTCAAGTCCCAGGCTCCGGATCGCCTGAAGGACCGGTCGCTCCTGGGTCTGGAGGGTGGCAACCACCACCCTGCCCACGTCCAGGGGCTTCACCCCCCGCTGGGCCAGCAGGGCGAGCAAGGCGTCTGGCGGCCCTGCGGCGAGGGCTTTCTCATCGCCCGTGGCGGGCTGGTACAGGAGGGCGCCGTTCTCGGCAACGATGCTGTCGAAGACGTCGGGGTGGGAGAAGACTTGGAAGAGGTGGTCTAACCGGCGACCCGTGACCAGGATAAGCTTGCGACCGGAGGCCCGGGCTTGCTGTAGGGCCCCCAGGACCTCGGGGGGAACTACCCCTTCCCGGGCGAGGGTACCGTCATAGTCCGTGGCCAGCGCGCGGTAGCGCATGGCTGTTCGTGTCTGCTAGAACATCCCCAGCGCGTGCCGCGCCTCCTCCGTCATCATCGTGGGGTTCCAGGGCGGGTCGGTCACCATAGTTACCTCGGCGTCCTTGGCCCCAGTGCCCGCGATGATCTTCTCCCGAGCGTCGGTGGAGAGCTGGTCGCCGAAGGGGCAGCCCGGCGCTGTCATGGTCATGGTCACGAACACCACCTCGTCCTCGATCTTCAGGTCGTAGACCAGGCCGAGGTCCACCACATTCACTGGGATCTCCGGGTCGTACACGTCTTTCATCACTTCTAGGACCATGTCTTCGGTAATCATCGGCGGTGGTTAACCTCCTCTCCCTCAGGCCCTTCGGGCTTTGCGGACAGGCCTAATGGACTCTCAGTCGCATTGTAGCAGGCGTCGTTCGCTGACTTTTCGGTCGTTTTTGCGGACAACCTCAAGACAGGGAACAGCGGCTCAGGCGCCACAGGAAGGGAAAAACGAGTGGTGCGTGGGTGATCGAGGCAGAGGATGGTCGGGGTGGCCGGACTCGAACCGGCGACCTCTTGGTCCCAAACCAAGCGCGCTACCGGACTGCGCCACACCCCGCCGACCTCGCCGCACCTTTGGATGGCCCTTCGAGAGACCTCAGGAGAAGCCCTTCGAGCCTCAGAAAAAGCCTCGCCGGTACGGCGCTGACCTTCATCCTGTCATCCGGAATGCACCCAGTCAAGCTGTTCACTATCCTGCGCGCCCGACGGATGGTTCAGTTCGTCTGACGGTGCCCGGCGTTACGTGAGCAGCCGGGTGCCGAAAACATTCTGCGGAAGGCCTCCTCCACCGCGCCTTCCACGGCCTCGATCTCCACGCGCCACCCCAACTCCTGTTCCATCGAGGTCACTCGCCGGCCGGTGATGCCGCAGGGCACAATGCCATCGAAGTAGGAAAGGTCGGTGTTGACGTTCAGTGCGAAGCCGTGGGAGGTGACGCCGCGGCCGATCTTCACGCCGATTGCGGCGATCTTTGCCGCCTCCCCCGTTCCAGATTCCGGTGAAAATGCCCCCTTCCCGGGGTTGGTGGGCCCGCCCGCCCACCCTCGGATGCTCCGCTGCTCGTGGCCCCCCCGCCCCGGGTTTTCAACCTCAGTGGCGCCGCCATGCGGTCTGGCCGATTCGTCGCCGCGCTGACAATGACAGCTTGATGAGACCCAGACCCCCGTGTACGCAGGGTCCCGCTCCCCTTGGATCCCGAAACGGGTCAGGGCCTGGATCAGGACTTCCTCGAGGCTACGCAGGTAGCGGTGGACGTCGAGTCTTTGGGCGCGCAGGTCGATGATGGGGTAGCCGACGATCTGGCCGGGACCGTGGTAGGTGACGTCACCCCCCCGGTCAACCCAGAAGGTCGCGATGCCCTTCTGTCTGAGTTCCTCCTCATCTAGGAGCAGGTGGTCGCTGGTCGCCCGCCGTCCGAAGGTGTAGGTGTGGGGGTGCTGAAGAAGGACCAAGGTGTCGGGGATCTCGTCTCGCTGCCGTGCTTCGACGAGCCTGGCTTGCATGGCCCAGGCTTCGGCGTAGGGCATCAGTCCCATACGGGAGCAGTCCCAGCGGATTCCGGGCGCAGAAGGTCTAAGCAACGATGCCAACCACGGGAACCAGGCGTTTGTTAACGAGGTCCGGCATCAGCAGAAATCGCTCCAGCGTGTGAGCACCCAGGAGGACGTGGTCGCTAGGCTGGCCGAAGATCACCACGGTTACTGCCCTGGCTCCGTCTATCTCAAGGGTGGCATCCGCGATGGGTCTGGTGATGATCTGCCGCTTGGCCAACTGAAAAGGCCATTCTTGCAAGGGGACGATGTCGAGCCGCTCAAGCACGGTCGCCGGTATCCAGGTGAATACCGAACCCGTATCCACTAGGGGATTGAGCTCCTCGGACCGGCTGAAGTCGGGCGAGTAAACCCGAACAGGATAGTTAAAGAGTCCCACGGCGGCGACCATGTACCAATTCTATCTCCGGTAGAAGTGGATGGCCCGGCGTTCGGCATCGAGGGCTGCCTCGCCCACCGCCTCGGAGAGGGTGGGGTGAGCGTGGATGCTGAGACCGATCTCCAGGGAGGTGGCCTCGAGGAACCGTCCCAAGGCCGCCTCGGCGATCAGCTCCGTGGCGTTGTGCCCGATGATGTGCACCCCCAGGATCTCTCCGGTGCTGCCGTCCGTCACGACTTTGCAGAAGCCGTTAGGCTCGCCGTAGATCAGCGCCCGGCCATTGGCGGCAAAGGGGAACCGGCCCGTCTTGACGTCATACCCTTGTGTTTTCGCCTGCTCTTCCGACAGCCCCAGGGTCGCGATCTGCGGCCGGGTGTAGGTGCAGCGGGGCACCCTGTTGTAGTCCAGGGGGTGAACCTGGTTGCCGGCGATGACTTCCATGGCCACCTCTCCCTCCGCCGCGGCGACGTGGGCCAGGAGCATCCCCCCGTTGACGTCCCCGATGGCGTAGACACCGGGCTCGCCGGTCCGCATATAGCCGTCGACCTTCACATAGCCCCGTTCCAGTTCGACCTTGGTCCTCTCCAATCCGATGTCCTCGACCACGCCGCCCCGGCCGACGGCGACCAGCAGCTTTTCTGCGGCCAGGGTCTGGCGCTGCCCCTTGACCTCGAGGTCGATGCTGACTCCGCCTTCGGTCCGCCGGAAGGTCTCCGTCAACAGGCGCGCCCCCGCGTGGATGGCAATGCCTCTGGCCGTGAAGCGGCGTTGCAGCTCGAGCCCGATGTCTCGATCCTCGAGAGGCACCAGGGTGGGGAGGGCCTCCACCAGGGTCACCTGGGTGCCCAGATCGTGGAAGAGGGAGGCGAACTCCACACCCACCGCCCCTGCCCCGACGACGATAAGGGAAGCGGGAGGCTCTGCCATGACGAGGATCTCGTCGCTGCTGAGCACGGTGGCGCCGTCGATGGGCAGGGCTGGCAAGCTCTTAGGGACGGAGCCGGTGGCAAGGAGCAGGTTGGACGCGCTGATGGTGGCGGGGTCGGAGCCTTCGACCCGTAGTTGCTTCGGGTTGAGCAGCTTCCCCCGTCCTCGGAAGACGGAGACTTTGTTCTGCCGTAGCAGGCCCTCCACGCCCTGGTGAAGCTGGTCCACCACCTTTTGTTTTCGCGTCTGCATCACGGCGTAGTCGTAGGAAGGCTCGCCGGTGGTGACGCCGAACTCGGCGCCCCGCCGGGCGAGTTGGAGCACCTCGGCGCTCTCCAGCAGGGCCTTGGTGGGGATGCACCCGCGGTGTAGGCAGGTGCCGCCTACCTTGTCCGACTCGATGAGCGCAACGCTCAGGCCGAGCTGCGCCCCGCGGATGGCGGATACATAGCCACCCGTACCGCCGCCCAAAATCGCTACGTCAAACTGCTGGCCGGCCATACGGCATCTCCTTCCGTCGCGGTAGAGGCGGACCGGAGTTTACCCTGAGCCCCGCCGAAGGGTGTCTGCTCCGGACGGGGTGCTGGGCAGACAGGTCTACCGCTACATACGATATCGGACCGACCATCAAATGACCTAGCTTAGCTTGGTTTTTAAACTTAGAGGCACGGCTGGAAAGCCGGTGACACTGGGGCTGCGCCCCAGACCCCGGGTTCACGCCGCGGTAGTTTGCCCCGCCTCCCTCGACTGAGTGCGGCTTTCCGGCCGCACTCCTA
>CAZPYZ010000289.1:0-3917 GCA_964590215.1 uncultured Dehalococcoidia bacterium
TAACCGGGAGCGTTGACAGGCTATGAGCGGACAGCCAATCGACCAAAAGACCCGAAAAGTCATCCCACCGCCGTCATTTCCAGTATCTGGCGCCCGATCCGTCGCCTGCCCAAGCTCACGCGCGCCTTTCTAAGAACTCGTCACTCCCTGTAGCGGATCTTTGACTTGTGACCCACCAGCCAGCCCGCTACAATAGCCGACAGCCGCTTGGCCGCTCATACGGATTCAACTGCGGCAGCGGACAAGTTCCAGTGAAGCCACCCATCGTGCCATCCCTCCCGTCGGGAGTGGCGAGGAATACGTACGGAGGTGCCGGCAGTGCACCGTTTTGACTACTACACCCCTCGGACCGTCGCCGAGGCTACCGATCTCCTCAGCACCAAGGGCGACGGTGGAAAGGTCCTCGCCGGTGGCACCGACCTGCTGCCCCAGATGAAGGAGCGGGGCCGCCATCCCAAATATATCGTCAGCCTGAAGAATGTCCGGGAGATCCAGCAGGTGGCCTTCACCCCGAACCAGGGACTCCAGGTCGGTGCCGGGGCCCGGTTCCGGGCGCTCCAGCGGGACCCCATCATTCAGGAACAATACCCTATCATCGTCCAGAGCGCGAAGCTCATCGGTTCTATTCAGACGCAGAACCTCGCGACCATAGGCGGCAACGTCTGCAACGCCGCGCCGTCGGCGGATGCCGTCCCTGCCTTCATCGTGCTGGATGCGCAGGCGACCATTCGAGGTTCCAAGGGAGCTCGCACCCTCCCCCTGGGCGACGTGTTCGTCGGGCCGGGCATAACGGTACTTGGGCCGGATGAGGTGCTGGAAGGACTGTCTGTCCCGGTGAAGCTGCCCCGGAGCGCTGGGGTGTACCTGCGACATGTGCCCCGCAAGGAGCTGGATATCGCGATTGCGGGCGTAGGAGTGTACGTTCAGTTGGACGAGAGCTTGCAGCGGTTCACCCACGCGCGGGTGTGCCTGGCCTCCGTAGCGCCCACCCCGCTGCGTGCCACCCAGACGGAGGCGGCGCTGATGGGGCAGGCGCCATCGCCAGAATTGTTCCAACACGCGGGAGAGGTCGCCGCTGGCGAGTCGCGCCCCATATCCGACCAACGCGGCGGCGCAAACTTCCGGCGCGCTCTGGTGAAAGCCCTCACCGTAAAATGCCTCACCCAGGCGGTTGAAACTATTAAAGGAAGTTAGGAAATCAGGGGGAGGGGACCCATACTTCCTAAATTCCTTACTTCCTTATTTCCCCCTCGAGGTTGCCATGGCAAAGCAAGTATTCAATTTGCGGGTAAACGGAGAAGAGCACCAGGTCCTCGTCGAGCCCAACAGGTGTCTTCATGACGTTATCCGGGAGGAGATCGGGCTAACGGGCACCAAGGAGGGATGCGGGACCGGCGACTGCGGCGCCTGCACCCTTTGGGTGGACGGCATCACCGTCACCTCCTGCTTGATGCTTGTCGGCGAGGGTGAGGGAACGGAGATCACCACCATCGAAGGCCTTGCCCGGGACGGCGAGCTGCATCCGCTGCAGCGCGCCTTCATCGAGCACGGCGCGCTGCAGTGCGGGTTCTGCATCCCAGGTATGCTGATGTCGGGAGTGGCCCTGCTCCAGGAAAACCCGAGCCCGTCCGACGAAGAGATACGACGGGGCATAGCGGGCAACCTCTGCCGCTGTACGGGGTACACCAAGATAGTCGAGGCCATTCAGGCGGTAGCTGCTGGATCGTAGGGGCGAGGTCGCCTCGCCCTGGGGCCGGGGAACCCGGCCCTACAAGGATAGGAGGCCGTAATGACGACCACCGCTGACGGATACCGAGCAATTCATCAGAGGAAGCCGAGGCTCGAGGGTGTAGCCAAGGTCACCGGAAGCACCCTCTACACGGCGGACATCAGGCTCCCGCGTATGGTCCACACAAAAGTCCTGCGGGCGCCCTACGCCCACGCCTTGGTCAAGAGGCTGGACGTGAGCCGAGCGCGGTCCTATCCCGGGGTCGTCGCCGTGTTCACTGCTGAGGATCAGCCCGATCATCTCCCAAGGGACGGGGCGAACCGCCTGCTGACGGTGTTTGCCGACAAAGAGGTGATGTACGACGGGCAGGCCGTGGCCGCGGTGGTCTCGGAAGAGCCGGCCGTCGCTGAAGAAGCGCTGGACCTGATCTCGGTGGAGTACGAGGAACTGCCCGCCGTCCTCGATATTCGGGATGCCCTGAAGAACGACGCGCCCCACGTGCGCCATTCCATGCAGGGGATCGACCGCTCAGAGCTGGCCGCCCACACCACCCTGTCTACCACCGACGAGGAGGCGAAGGAAGCCTCCCCCAACATCACCCACCGCATGGTGTGGAGCAGGGGCGATGTGGAGAAGGCACTTCGGGAGGCGGAGGTCGTGGTGGAGAAGACCTACCTCGCCTCCTGGGTCCACCAGGGGTATATCGAGCCCATGGGCGCGATCGTGGACTGCGACCTGAACGGCGACTACAAGGTCTGGACCAGCACTCAGGGCGACTTCACGACGCGGGAGGGGCTGTCCAAGGTGCTGGGGATCCCTGAGACGAAGATCACGGTGGACTTCATCGAGATGGGGGGTGGCTTCGGCGCCAAGATCCAGCCCTACGCCGCGGCGATACCGGCCATCGTCGCCCGCAAGCTGCACCGGCCGGTGAAGTACGTCTTAACGCGCAGCGAGGATCTGCGCTCCGCAGACCCGGCGCCCCAGGGCTACTTCGAGATCAAGCTGGGGGCAAAGCGGGACGGCACCCTCACCGTCCTCAAGGCTCGGGCCGTCTACGACTCGGGTTCCTTCCCTGGCAGTCCCCTCATGGCCGGGGCAAACCTGCTGGGCGGGTACTACAAATTCCCAAACCTGGAGATCGAAGGGATCGAGGTCATCACCAACCGGGTAAGCCAGGGGGCTCTGCGCGCGCCCGGCACCCCGCAGGCCACCTTCGCCATCGAGTCCTCCATGGACATCCTGGCCGGGGAGCTGGGGATGGACCCCATCGAGCTGCGGCTGAAGAACGCGGTGGAGAAGGGCGACCCTATGCCCAACGGCCGGACCTATCCCATCGTCGGCCTCAGGGACGTGCTGGCGCGATTGAAGCAGACCGAATTCTGGCGGAACAAGGGCGCCCGGGCTGACGTCGATGGTAAGAAGGTCGGCGTCGGCTACGCGGTCGGAGGCTGGCTGGGTGGTGGCAGCCCCTCTAGTGCCACCTGCCTTTTGAACTCTGATGGCACCGTAGGCGTCACCGTCGGCGCCAACGACATCACCGGTACGAACACCTCCTTTGCACAGATTACGGCGGAGGTGCTGGGGCTGCCTGTGGACGACGTCCAGGTGCGCACGGGCAGCACGGCATCGGCGCCCTTCGCCGGCGTCAGCGCCGGGAGCAAAACGCTCCGGACCATTGGCCTGGCCGTGAAGCTGGCGGCCGAAGACGCGCGGGACCAGATGTACAAGATCGTCTCGCAGAAGCTGGAGTGCAGCCCCGAGGACCTGGAGGCGGTCGACGCCCACATCCGGGTGAAAGGTTCGCCCGACAAGGCCATCAGCTTCGAGGTGCTGGGGACCATGAGCACCGGGTTTGGCTCTCCGACACCGGTGGTCCTGGGCAAGGGCAACATCGGGACGCCGAACCTGGCGCCGGGCTTCACCATCCAGGGCGTCAAGGTCGAGGTGGACACCGCCACCGGTGAGGTCACCATCCTCGACTCCGTCTGCGTCCAGGACGTGGGCTTCGCGGTGAACCCCCTGTCGGTGGAGGGCCAGATCCAGGGGGGCGTCACCCAGTCCCTGGGCATCGGCTTCTCGGAGGAGCTGGTCTGGGACGAGAAGGGCGTGCTGCGTAACCCCTCCCTGCTGGACTACCGCATCCCGACGGCGCTGGACATCCCGCGTATCGAGACCGCGCTGGTGG
>CAZPYZ010000289.1:3927-5983 GCA_964590215.1 uncultured Dehalococcoidia bacterium
GGTACCCGTGGAGGGCGCGGGCCCCTTCGGCGCGAAGGGTGTCGGCGAGCCTCCCATCGCCGCCGGCGGCGCGGCGCTGGTCAACGCCGTGGCGAACGCCGTCGGCGCCCGGGTCTACACCATGCCCGCCACCGCCGAGCGGATCCTGGAGGCGATGGGGAAGCTGTAGGGGGTCCGCGGATTTACGATTCTGGAGTTTGACAGACCCGGCGGGCCGTCGTAGAATCCGGCCCACAAACTGAATAGCGTGATGAGGGAGTTCGCCCCAGGCCGGGCGAACGGCCGGCGAAGCAGGTGCAAGGCCTGCGCTGTCCCGCAACTGTGATTTGCCCTTCCTGTTCCCTCCCCCAAAGGGAAAGAGCAGAGGAAGGGTGATAAGTCAGGTCGACCGCCCTCATCGACTACCGCAGCCTTCGAGGAAAGGCGCGGGGATGAATCCCTGCCCTTCCCGAGGCAGGGGTTGTTGTATGCCGACGTTGGTTGAACAGTACGCCCTCCCACCGGAGGAGATAGAGCGCAGGAGCTTCGAGCTGATCGAAGCGATGCTCCCACCCCTCGCGCTCAGCCCAGAGGAGCGGCACGTCACGGTCCGTGTGGTCCACGCCGCGGGCGATCCCTCCCTCGCGCCGCTGTTGAGGTTCAGTCCCGGCGCCGTCGTGGCCGGCGTCGCCGCCCTCGCGAAAGGGTGTCCTATCTACACCGATGTCACCATGGTCGCCGCCGGGCTCCACCAGCCGTGGCTGCGGCAGCTGGGCTGCGAGGTCTCCTGCGCAATTCACGACCCCGAGGTCGCGGCCCGGGCCAAGGAATGGGGGACGACGCGCGCCGTCGCCGCCATGCGCCACTTCGGTCCGGTGCTCAACCAGGGGGTCGTCGCCGTGGGTAACGCTCCGACCGCCCTCTTGGCCTTGCTGGACGAGATCGACGCCGGCGTCGCGCCGCCGGCCCTCGTGGTCGGGGTGCCCGTGGGCTTCGTCGCCGCCTCGGAGTCGAAGGAAGAGCTGGTGCGGCGCAAGGTCCCCTTCATCACGCTTCCAGGCTACCGGGGAGGAAGCCCTATCGCGGCGGCGATCCTGAATGCCCTGCTGTATCTTGCGACTCGCTAAGCTCTGGCCGCTCCTCCTGGCGTGCTTCGTCGCAGGCTGTGCGGCGCCAGTCCAGCCCCAGGAAGGACTCGCCCAACTCCCTCGCCCACATGTACCGCAGCAGTGCGATCCGGGCAGGGAGCACTGGCGCTCTCCAGGTCCGCCGGTCCGTGGGGGGACCTTCCGCCAGCTTGCGAACGAGGAGAACCCGCTGGACATCGCGGCGCCGGGGGGCAGGCCCACGGCCATTCCTCATGTGTACGGACACCTGGTGAAGCCTCGGGCCTGCTACTACGGGGATTCCGTGGTCGAGCCCGGCCTGGTCCGATCATGGCAGGTCTCCCCGGACGGCCTGGATTGGACCTTCAAACTTCGAGACGATGTCCGCTGGCACAACCGCCCGCCGGTGAATGGCCGGCCCTTCACCGCTGTGGATGTGGTCTGGACCATCGACTACGTCAAGCAGGGCGGCGCGCTGCGATCCCTCTGGGAGGGGATGGCCGCGGTGGACACTCCGGACCAGCACACCCTGGTGCTGCAGCTCCATGAACCCCAGGCGGACTTCCTGGGCCGCATGGCTGACCACCAGAACGTCGTCCTGCCCCGGGAGCTGAAAGACAGCTTCAAGAATGCCGCCGTCGGCACCGGTCCGTACGTCCTGGCGGAGTTCCGCCCGGCGCAGGAGGTCGTTGTTCGCCGAAACCCGGACTGGAAGGACCTTGGTGAAAACGGCCGCCCTCTGCCCTATATCGACGAGATACGGTCGGTCTACCTCAACGACTACCCGGCGGAGGTCGCCGCGATGCGTACCGGGCGAGTCGATTTCGGCAGTTCCTTCCGCAAGCTGGACGCCGACGCCTTGAAGCAGGCGAATCCCCGGCTCAGGGAGTTTCCCGACACCATCGCGGCCGTCTACGGCCTCTACCTGAACCTGAGCCGGCGGCCCTTCGACGACGTCCGGGTCCGCAAGG
>CAZPYZ010000290.1:0-5949 GCA_964590215.1 uncultured Dehalococcoidia bacterium
ACGGTCGGGGCTCGGATGGCGTGCTCGGCTCCTCAGCAAAGGGAGAGGTGATGTTGAAGTCGAGATCGATGTTGAAATCGGGCTCCTCGGCCTCGTCCATCGACTCGACTCGCTCCACCCAGGGTAGGTGCTTCTTTAGCGTGCGCTCGATCCCGTGCTTGAGGGTGGCGATAGACGAGGGGCAGCCGGAGCAGCCGCCATCCATGCTGATCCAAAGCGTCCCTTCGGGCTCGATCTTCACCGGGGTCACAATGCCGCCGTGGGTAGCGATATATGACCGCAGGTAGCGGTCGAAGAGGTACTCCACCTCGTCGAAGGGCTCCGTGAGCACCTCGACCCCGATAGGCTGGCGGGTCGCCTCCTCCAACACTTTTCTGGCTTCGAGTTGGACCGCCAGCGACGGCGTGGCGGCATTGCGAAGGCCAAAGATCACCGTGGCCGCCTGCTCTGGGGCCTTGTGTTCATCGTCGATATCGACGATGTAGAAGCGCTCTGCCCCGAAGCGCTCTTGCATCGCGTCGACTAGTTCCTGCAAGCGTCCGTGAACTTCCATAGCGTCACCAGTATAGCAGCACGTCTTGTCTCCCCGCCCAGTCAACTGTGGCGGCCACTGGTAATGATAGAATTGCCAGACGTGCATGCAACCCAGGCCGCCGACCAGGGGTTAACTCAACTGGAGCCTCCGTGAAACAATTGCGACGCGTTTTCCTGGCATTGCTCGTGGGCCTCTCAGCAATTCCCCCCTTGGGGCTGCCCCGGAAGGCCAGCGCCGACTACAGCATCGGCAACGGGTATTTCTATACCCAGACGGGAGGCGGTGGTGGGCGCGGCTTTAGTATCGTGGATGACGGGGCGGCCCTCCTCTGGTCTGAGTTCAACCGGCTGGGTGGTGTGGACGCGGTCGGCTATCCCACCTCCACCCGATTTCTCTGGGATGGGTTCATCGTGCAGGCCACCCAGCGGGTGGTGTTGCAATGGCGCCCCGAAGCGCGCCAGGCCTACGCCGTGAACGTCTTCGACCTGCTGCACCAGGCTGGCAAGGACGACTGGCTGCTGGCGGTCCGGGCGACGCCCCGTCCCCTGGGCCCGGAGTTCGACGCCGGCCTCACCTGGGAGCAGATCGTCGCCAAGCGGCTGAGCCTCCTGGGCCAGAACATCGCCATCCGAAACGCCTATTACGGGGTTGTCGGGGACCCGCTCCTGATGAACGGGCTTCCCACCTCCCCAGTCACAGACATGGGAAATCATTATGCGCTGCGAGCCCAGCGGGTCGTGTTCCAGCACTGGAAAGAAGACGTCCCCTGGGCTCTGGCTGGACAGGTGACCGTTGCGTTGGGAGGGAGCATCGCGGCCGAGGCCGGCCTGCTTCCCCCCGGGGCTATCGAGGCAGAGGCCGCCCCCGGAGCGGTCCCCAGCATCGTCACTGCGCCGGGTTCCGAGGCAGGCCCCCAGTTTCCGGCCATGCCCGCCGGTGGCTTCGGGTACGGGTTCCAGGTGGACCAGGGGGCGGACTACGACCGGGCGTTGCGGTTGACTAGCGAGGCCGGATTCAAGTGGGTGAAGGTCCAGGTCCGTTGGAAGGACCTGGAGCCGGCGCCCGGGGCCGTCACGTGGGGCTTTTTCGACCCGGTCATCGCCAAGGCCCAGGCGAGAAACCTCAAAGTCCTCTTCAGCGTCACTACCGCGCCCGATTGGGCCCGCCCGGCGGGGGCGGACTTATCGATGAACGGTCCCCCGGCTAGCCCTGAGCCTCTCGCTCGCCTGGTGGGCAGCATCGCCTCCCGTTACAAGGGGCGGGTCGCCGCCTTCGAGATTTGGAACGAACAGAACCTCTCTCGGGACTGGGGAGGCGCTGGTAGACAGAGCGCGCCCGAATATGTCGCGCTGCTGCAAGAGGCGTACCGGGCCATCAAGGCGGCCGATCCCGCGGCCCTCGTCATCACCGGCGCGCTCACCCCTGCAGGCAACGTCGACCTCGGTTCCGGACTCTTGGCCGTGGACGATCTGGACTACTTCCGGCAGATGTACCAGGCTGGCATGAAGGGCTTTTTCGACGGGGTGGGGGTCCATCCCAGTGGTTTCAACAACCCCCCGGAGATGGACCCACGGGATCCCACCGTCCTCGGGCGGCACGGGCGCTTCAAGGACCACCGCAGCTTCTACTTCCGGACCTTCGAGGGGTACCGGGAGATCATGGCGGAGCACGGTGATGAGTCCAAGGGACTGTGGTTCACCGAGTTCGGCTGGGCGACCGGCCCCGCCGACGAGGAGTGGGCTTACGCCCTGGACAACTCGGAGGCGGACCAAGCGCGTTACCTCGTGGAGGCCTTTAAGATCGCCCGTGAGCGAGGGTATGTCGTCGCAATGTTCGTGTGGAACCTGAACCACTGGGACCCCAGCGAGGCGGGGCACGGCTTCTCCGTCCTCCGACCGGATTGGTCGCCTCGGCCCGCTTACACCGCGCTATCCCGCATGGCAAAATAGGGACCGCCTGGCGACGCACGGTCGGTTGATCGGCGTTGCAACCAATCTCTCAGGATGAGCGGTGAGGTGGCGTCGAGATGAGCGGAGGGTCCCAGAGATCGTGCGTGCCCGAGCCGTCGTCGCTTTTCTGAGCGCGGTCCTCTTCCTGGTCGCCCCGGGCGGGCCGCCGCCGGCATCACCGGCCGCGGCCGCGCCGATGAACGACCGTTTCGGCATCGCCCACATTAGCTATGGCAACGGCCAGTTCTCGGCCAACCGCTACCGGCTGGCCCTGGACGCCGGCGTAGGGTGGAACCGCTGGGTCTTTTACTGGCACGACGTGGAGCCCCGAGCCAACGCCTTTGACTTTAGCAAGACCGATGCCACGGTCCGAGCAGACCGGGCCCAGGGCCTCAAGATCCTTGGGGTCCTCTTCGGAACGCCTCCCTGGGCCATCGACGAGACCTATCGCGTCACCGGGCTGGCCGGCGAGCCCCAGGCGGAGCGAGGGCCCGACCTTCCTCCGGCCGGCTCACAGCCGGTTGGCCCTCAGCCAGCCCAGGACCTCCCCCTCCCCAGAGTAGGTCAAAAGGGCTGGTTGCCTGAAGACAAGACCCGGCTCCAGGAAGCCCGCGTCCAGCAGTACGTCAACTCGGTCCTCCCTCCCCGCGGACTCCACCTGCCCGTCTTCGCGGACGGGACAGACTCTCCCTCTGCGGGCAAGGCGATAAACCAGAACAACCTCTGGGCCCGTTACGTGCAGCGGACGGTCCTGCAATACCGGGGCAGTGTCCACGCATGGGAGATCTGGAATGAACCCGACTTCATGCCATCCCAACGAACCGGGTGGTTCGGGTTCTGGGCCGGCGGCGTCGACAACTATGCCAGGCTGCTCAAGGTCGCGTACCTGGTGGTGAAATCCGTCGATCCCTCCGCGCCCGTGCTCATGGGGGGCATGGCCTTCTGGCACAACCCCGACTTCTTCCCCCGCTTGCTCCAGGCCATCACCCGCGACCCCATAGCCCGTCAATACGGCTACTACTTCGACGCCACCGCCTGGCACTGGTACAGCAGGGCCAGCCAGCTTTACGAGCGAACCCTTTGGGTGCAGGAGGAACTCGCCCGCCAGGGGATAACGGGGAAACGGGTCTGGATCACCGAGACCAACATCCCTGTGTGCGCCGATTCAGGGGTGCCTGTACGGGTGGAGTGCAGTCCCGGCACCCATCGCGGCACGGTGGACCATCAGGCCTCCTACATCATTCAGGCGGCGGCCTACGGCTTCGTCGCCGGAGTCGACAAGATATTCTTTTTCCAGCTCTTCGACGACGAACTCGGGCCCGGGGAATACTACGGTTTGGTCCGAAACAACGGCGCTCCGCGCTCCGCCCATACCGCCTTGAGAACGGCAACCACGTACTTCAATGTCTTCACCCAGCCCTACCGGACCCTGAGCAACGCGGGGCGGGTGGAGATGATGAGTTTCCCCGGCGGATCGGGACAGCGGCTGCGGACCGTGTGGAACACCAACCCCCGAGGAATGACTGCCGAATTGCCCATGGACGGTCCTTCCTTCTCCCTTGTCGACCCGTTGGGCGAAGCCCAGAACACGAATAGCGCACCCGGCACCACCTTCCGTTTGAGTCTGGTAGCAGCTAACCTGAACGACAACCCCACCGGGCCGCCGGACTACATCGTAGGCGGAAGACCGTACCTCGTGCTGGAGCGAGGGGTCAGCTCTGGGAACGGGGTGATCGAAGGCGCCGTGCGCGACGTTTCCGGTCGCGCGATGGGAGCTGTTCAGGTGCAGGTTGGGGACAAGCGGGTGGCCACCAACCAGTTGGGCCAGTACCGCGCCGAAGTCCCTCCCGGCCTCTACGACGTCTCAGTGGCCACCATCATCCCCCTGTCGGACCCCTCCCTCTCCGTCCCCGTCTGGACCGGCCGGGTGACGCCTCAAAATCACGCCCTCCGCCGCCTGTTCCAGAACTTCCTGCCCATCAACGGCTTCCGCGGCCGCCCCAGCCGGTAAGGCACGGTTCCCCCAATCCCATCTCCCTCTGGGAGACGCCGTCCTAGGCCCAGAGCCTGCCCTGAGCGGAGTCGAAGAGAAGGAGGGTCAGGGCGAGGGTCGCGGGGCGCTCCGTTGCCATTGGATGTCATGATGAGCGCCACGAATCTCGAGGGGGGCGGCCCTTACTTCCTTACTTCCTCACTTCCTCACTCCTTGGTTTTCCCGTCCTCCGCCAGCGCGGGATAGAGCCTGCGAGCAGTGCCACCAAGGGCCTCTTCCCGGTCCTCGGGGGTGAGAAAGGAGAGCGTCCCCCGGGCCAGGTCCACCAGCTCAGTATACGGCCCGCCCGGGCCTCCCTTGGTATGGGGGAAGTCGGAGCCCCACATCATCCTGCGGGCCCCGTACGCCTCGAACAGCCTCTCGAAGTACCCGCGCCGGTCCGGGGCGGTCTGCCCGGAGTTCACCCACAGGATGTTGATGCTCGAAAACTTCAGGTAGAGGTTCGGGTGCCGCGCCAGCGCCACGAGGTCCAGCGCCGGCGCGTGGGCGAGATGGTCCAGCACCACATTCACCCCGGGAAACCGGTCCAGAATCCGCGCTACCGCCGGCAGGCCGCTGCGTCGGGCCTCTCCCGCCAACTGCACGGACACGGTGATACCCAGTTGCGATGCCCGGACCCAGAGCGGCAGGCTACGGGGGTGGTCCACCTCCTCCGGTTTCTCCATCCCCAGCCTCACTCCTCGCACGCCGCGCTGCTCCACCCAGTAGCTCAGGATATCGGGCGCATCGCGGGATAGCGGGTCGATCCTGGCGACGGCGACGTAAGTGTCCGGATAGCGGGCGGCGGCGTCCGCTGCATAGCTGTTGTCATAGCCGTGGGCGGTGAACGCCTGGACCAGGACCGCTTGGTCGACGCCCGCGATCTCCATCTGCTCCAAAAACATCTCCGCGGTCATGGGAGCGTCCTTGAACCAGTCTTCCCCCGCTGCCGGGTTCAGCGGGTAGCGCGCCAGGTCCGTGGCCACTGGGTGCACGTGGGTATCGACGATCATGTTGTAGTACACTCCCTGAAGTGGAGCACAGGCACTCCTGCCTGTGGAAACATGCCGTGAACTTCGAAGTCGAGTATACCCCCGAGCAGCAGCGCTTCCGGGAAGAAGTCCGGTCCTTCTTGGAAGAGCACGTCTCCGACATCCTGCGCCGCAGCGATGTCCAGGACGGGTTCAGCTTCGAGCACTACCAGGCACAGCGGGCCCTTGGCAGGAAGCTGGGTGAGCGGGGCTGGCTCTTCCCGGCGGCGCCCCGGCAGTACGGCGGCGGAGGCTTGGACTTCGACCACACGGTGGTCATCCTGGAGGAGCTCGATCGTTTCGAGCTGACGCTCCCCCCGTATTACGATTCCGGCGGCACTTTGGGGTCCGCCAGCATCCTCGTCTGGGGGTCTGAGGAGCAGAAGCGCCACTTCCTGCCAC
>CAZPYZ010000291.1:0-3825 GCA_964590215.1 uncultured Dehalococcoidia bacterium
ATGGAGCTCCTTGTTCTCGATACGACCCGCCCGGACATCGGACTCCCGGTAGCGAAGGTGATCGTGCCCGGCTTGCGCCACTGCTGGCAGCGGCTGGCCCCGGGCCGGTTGTACGACGTGCCGGTCAGTCTCGGTTGGCTTGAAACTCCCCTCGCGGAACAGGACCTCAACCCGTTCCCGTTCTTCCTATAGGCGCACGTGACATGGACGAGACCTGGCCGCACTCCGCCCTGGTTTTGTGCTTCAGGGATGGGGTACGTCTGGCTGAGCCGCAGGAAGGTGGCTTCGCGCTCGAAACGCCTTCGGGTCCGTTGGCGTTAGGCCCGATCTCCCCCAGCCTCGCCGACACGCTAGGATTGCTCTGCGGGCATGGGATGGCCCTGGCTACCCTGCAAGGCGCAGAAGGGTTGGAGCTCTCGCCCCACTTGAGTGAACTCATCCGCTGGGGGCTCATCTGCTACCGGGTGACGAGGAATGGAGCGCCCTTCGCGACGTTGGCGCCAACTTCAGGCCAACTCCCGTTGGAACACAGATCCATCAACGTGAAGAAGCGATACGTTTTGTCACGGTTCGCCTATTGCCGACGAGACGGGTCACAAATGGTCCTGGAGTCCCCACTGGCACGAGGTAGGCTTGCACTGCATGACTCCGCGGCTGTCTTTCTGGTCGGACTGTGCGCGCGCCCCGTTCGAGCCTCGCATCTCGCTGAGGTAGCCCAACGGGTCTCCGAGGGGACGGCCCGCGAGTTCCTTTCCCTGCTGCTCACCGCTGGAATGGCTTGCGAGGTTGACGAGGATGGCCGGTCCCAGGAAGAGCGGATCAGCGAGTTAAGGCAGTGGGAGTTCCACGACCTGCTCTTTCACGCCGCTAGCCGGTTGGGCAGGCATGATCGACCCTATGGCGCCACTATGCGTTTCCTGGGGGACATTCCGCCGTTGCCGGCATTGCGGCGCTATCAGACGGACCAAATAATCGAACTCTATCGACCCGACATGAGTGTGCTACAACGTCAAGACCGCCCGTTCACGGAGGTCGTGGAAGCGCGTAGATCAATCAAGGCCTATGGAAGGCACCCCATTACCCTTCGGCAGCTCGGCGAGTTTCTCTACCGAGTGGCGAGGACGAGAGAAATTCGCCAGCACCAACTCCCCGGCGGTGTCCTGTTCGAGGACAGCAACCGGCCTTACCCAAGCGGTGGGGCGTCTTACGAGCTGGAGCTCTATCCCATCGTCCACGCGTGCCGGGGGCTGGCCCAGGGCGTTTACCACTACGAACCGGAACGCCACGTGCTGTCGCTGCTGTCGGGGAGAAACGGTCTGAGTGACAGCCTGTTAGAGCAGGCAGCCCTCGCGACCACCGCCGCCCCGCCCAGGCTTCAGGTGTTGCTGATTGTCACCGCACGCTTCCAACGGCTCAGTTGGAAGTACGAATCGATAGCCTACGCCACAGTCCTCAAGGACGTGGGTGTGCTCTACCAAACGATGTATCTGGTCGCGACAGCAATGGGCCTGGCCCCCTGTGCGGTGGGCGGAGGAAATGCAGATCTGGCGGCTCGGATCCTTGGGCTGGACTACCTCGCCGAGTCTTCAGTCGGAGAGTTTCTCCTCGGGAGTCGGGGAGAGGATTAGCATCTAAGCGAACCGCACCGGGGCCCGCGAAAAGAAGGGAAGGGGGCCTGGTCCCGGGACCCACTCGCCAGCATGCTCCATGCCATGACGATAGGCCTCTCGCAATAGGTCCACCGCTTCCTCCCGTGCGAGGTGCTCGCCCAGGCACGTTCTGGGACCTGCGCCGAAACCGAGACCCCATCGGGGGGCGGCGCCAAGCGGTGCGCGACCGGGCGAGAAGACGTCCGCCGTTTCACCAAATACCTGACGGTCCCGGTTCGCTTCCCAGGCATCGATGATGACAACATCCCCGGCAGCTATCGCCACGTCCCCTAAGAGCTGGTGCTGAGTTGACTTCCGGGCTATGTAGGAGACCACTGGCATTAGACGCAACGTCTCATCGAAGACAGCCGCAAGCACTACAGGGTCGGTGGATCGCCACTCGGCGCACGAGCCCAGTACATAGGCCGTCCGCGCGATCATGGTGGCACTGTTGACCGCTGCGACCATCAGCCACGTGAGGCCCTCATAGCGAAGTTCGCTAAGCGTCCGTCCGCTGGAAGCGATGGTGGAGAAAACATCGTCCTGCGGATTGTCACGCCGCGTGGCAAGGGAGGGCTCGGCTAGATCCATCAACCGCTCTTTGATGGGGCCTGACGTCGCCGGATCCGGCCAGACGCGACCGGGAACCACGCGAAGCTGCTCCATCAAACTTTCGGCCTCGGCGGTGACTGAGGCATTAAACCCGACGAGGATCGCCGCCACAGCCCACACATAGTTCGAGGCCGCTCGCTGGAAGTCTCCACCTTCGCTGCTTCTAAGCTTGCTGACAGTCTTGAAAGCCTCCTGCCGGCAGACCTGCCGGCCGTGCCGTTCGATCTGGGCGAGGCTGAAGTGGGCCCGGTGTACTTCAGCCCGCCGCTGGCGATGCACCTCGCGCTCCGTCATGCCCTCTGGGATATGCGCGAACCGCATGCCGGGACGGCCGGGCTGCAACTCGAAGCCGCGCCAGTCGGCGCGGAGCACCTCGTCAGCTAGGACATAACTGGTCACCATCCAGTCACCAGGGATCTGATTAGGGATCGGGTTTGGAAAGATGCCCCGCTGGGCGGTGGGTTCGACGGTCATGGCTGGCTCGCGGACCCTGACGCGGCGGGGTAATCGAGAACTCCACTCACTCCATCACCTGCCTTCTCCGGCGCTTTCCCCGTCGAGCGCAGGCCGGCGAGCTTGTTCAACATGTCGAACCAAAAGGGGGCGCCCAGAGACAGGGCCATGGTGGTGAAGAGTAACCCGAGGAACTTGCTCGCCCAATCTACCTCAGTCCAAGGCATTCGGCGGGGGTCCCTTGATTTGCCATCTGGGTTGGCGACCCAACCGAAGGGGAGCCGGAGCGAATAGAGCTGCTCCTGGTACTTCTGGACTTCTTGGACAGTAACTTCTGGTCCCTGAGCAACCTTGTCCCTTACGGCTTGTTCTGCCGCTGCGACCACCGCCGCACGAAGCCGGCCATCCTGGGTGAGGGCGTTCACAATGGTGAATGTGTCGGCGTTGAGCAGGATGGAGATTCCAACGGCGAGACCGAGGACAACCAGCTCTATTTTCCGTTTGTACCAACCGGATGCCCGCTCCATCGCGTCGTCAAACCAGGCCTCCACGTTTTTGCGGGCTCCCGCGAGGGTGCCATCGGCGGCGTCGATGAGGTTCAACAGCGGGCGCTGTAAGTCCCGTGGCAGGGTGGCCACCGAGGCTCGTACTTGCTCAAGAGTCTGAGCCTGCGCGCTTTCATCTGTGACGACGTCGAAGAGGGCAAGAGCAAAAGCTCTAGAGGGAATGTACGAAGGCTTGCCGGCTCTCCTGACGCGTAAGTCGAACTTACCGCGTTTTGCTAGCCCGCTGATTAAGGGGTGATTGTAGAGCGCTTCTGCCCTGGATGGGTCCGCCAGGAGATTCCGTATGGCGTCCTCCAGGTTGGACGAGCGCATCGCGAAGGCTCTCGACATGAGCTCGCTGATGGCCGAACAGATCAGGCTGAGGAGCAGGTATACAAACACGACACCGATGGCGACTTCGAGGACTTCTGATCCGAACATTCCCTGCCTCCTAACTGGGTAGGACGGCGGTGAGCGCGAACCCCCACGAGAAGGTTCGAGCCAGACTGACGCTCACAACACCCACTCCCAGTGAAACAGCGACCCCGGGTCCAATCGCGAAGAGC
>CAZPYZ010000291.1:3835-5922 GCA_964590215.1 uncultured Dehalococcoidia bacterium
CGAAGAGCTCAGCTCACCGTGGGCATGGTGGCCGTCGATGCGGTCGAAGGTGTGCTCTCTGAGGATGCCGTACTTGGCGGTGAGCCAGTCGGAGACGCGGCGGCAGGCGGCGGCCTGCTCCAGGGTATAGCCCCGCTGGAAGAAGCCCTCCAGCTCGATGCCGACGGAGTAGGGGTTGATGTTGTGGGTGCGCCAGAAGGGGGTGCGGCCGTAAGCGCCTCCCTGGGGCTTGGCGTCGGTGCCGGCGTGCCAGGCGACGTCCTCCAGCTTACAGGTGAGGACGACCTCGCCACTCTCGAGGATGCAGAGGTGGGCGCCGGCCGCGCCCTGGTTCCAGCGCGCTATCGCCCCGGGCAGCCAGCCCTCCATGTCGTGCCAGACGATGGCCTCTATGGAGCGCTCTACTCCATAGACCGCGGCCGCCTGCCCAGCAAGCGTAAAGCCATTCGTGATCAGCAGCTCACGGTCCCAGCAGGTCTCCGCGGCGGGCGTCGCGATGCCCGCCGCTAGGCTTTTGGGAGTTTATAGACCTGGTTCGCCTCCGCCGAGTATAGGTACGCGAAATCGCGGCCGGGCGTAAGCGAGTAGGAGGCGCTGAAGTAGGTCTCGTTGCCGCGGGGCTCATCGCCTGCTCGGTCTATGGCGTCGCGTACCCCCTGTCCGACGGTGAACTGGTCGCCGTCCGCCATCGTGAGTCTCCTTTCACAGTGAAGGTGGCCTGACTTGTCCTGAGGCCCTCGAAGGACTCTACCCCGTTGCCGCAGGGCTTGTCGATGCGGACCGGAGCGGGGTCCGGGCTCCGCCTGCTCGAATTCTGCCGACAGGAAGGCCGCGCAACTCTATCACAAGAGGGCGGCTGAGAATCGCCCGATAAATTCCTGGGAGTTCCCTGAGAGTTCCCAGGGAGAAAAAGCCTTATCTGCGCGCCTTCCGGCACCCAGAATCGTGACATGGCGGGTGGACGTCCCCCATGGGGAGGTTCACGGAGGAGGAGCGATGAACACGGCAGCACCGTGGCAAACCGATTGTTCAAGGGGCATAACGGCGAGCCGGCCTATGTGGCCAGGAACGCTGGCCAGGGTTGCCGTAGGCCTGGGCCTCGTCGTGGCGGTAATGGCCGTGGCCATTCCGCAAGACCTGCTCCATAGCCTGGGGAACATTAACCCGACCTGGCTGGGCCCGACCTCCTTCTTGTACGCCGCATCGCTGCTGGTACGGGGCGCACGCTGGTGGTTCCTCACGCGGCCGCTCGGGGGCGGGGCTCACTGGCTCGATGTCAGCTCGATCAGCATGCTGGGATGGTCTCTCAACATGCTGCCCTTCTGGATCGGGGACGCGGTGCGACGGGCCATGGCCCTGAGGGCAGAGGAGGCACAGAGATGAGAATCCAGTTTTCGTATCCGACTCTGGTGCGTGATGGCGCGGAGGGGATCACGATCAATATCCAGTCGCTGGCCCGGGCATTGGCTTCCCGTGGGGTTGACGTGGAGATGAGGTGCCCCACCGTCGCTCTGAGCGAGCTGAACCGGAAGTGGACCCATGTGGCGAAGGGGGCCGCCTGCGTGCCGATGCTGTCGCAGGGGCTGGCCGGGGATGGGATGGACGTGGTGCATTTTCACGTCGCGATGCCGAGCCAGTCGGTGCTGGCCCGGCTGGCGCGGCTGATGGCTCCGGGATCGGGCCGCCCTCTTATCGGCCACCTCTGGAACGCCTTTGCGGAGACGGAGGACCTGCACGCCTGCCACTCCGGGGCCGAGGCGTTATCTCACCGGTTGCTGAACGGGCCCGTTCTGGCCCGAGCCGGCGTCAATGCCTTCGACGCCACGATTGTGGCGTCCGAATATCAGCGCCGGCAGCTGCGAGAGGTGGGGTACCGCGGCGCCGTTCACCTGATACCCAATGGGGTTGACCTGCGCCGGTTTTGCCCCGCCACGCCTGAGGGGCGGGCCGCGGAACGGCGGGTTCTCGGCCTGCCGAAAGAGTCTCTGCTGATCAGCTATTACGGCCACCTGACACCCTGGAAGGGGGTGCTTCACCTGGTCCTGTCTCTTATACACATCTCCGAGCCCACGAGACTAGGCATGATC
>CAZPYZ010000292.1:0-5913 GCA_964590215.1 uncultured Dehalococcoidia bacterium
ACGTAGTTTGGGAAGGCCCCTTTTCCCTCGAACTCCCGCGCCGCCTGGAACTCGATCATGCGCACCCCCCGGCCTTCAGGCCCTTCCGGAGCCCGAGGTTGCGCCCCAGGTGACACCAGCCCCGAGAGCCGTTCGCCGAGGGACTCCGGCAACACCGCTTTCGTCGTCCGTTCCTTGAGGTTCTCCGAGGGAACGGGGGTTCGCACCAGATTCGGATTCACCTCGTTGTACCGCCAGAAATCGGTCTGGGTCACCTTGAAGGAGAAGACGACGCCGTCGCGATAGATCTCCCGGAACCGCTGGGGACGCGCATGGTTGCCCTCATCTCCCAGGTCCCAGGCCCGCACGATGAGCTGCCGGCCATGCCTCTGGACCACCTCTTGGTGCATGAAGGCAACGGCCTCCCGAACACCTTCTGGACCGCAGGATGCAGGAATGGCTCCCCACAACGGCCCCAAGGAATAGCTCTCCCCCGTTCGCACCACGATCCCGTCCAGGTCGGGGAACTCCCCGAATACCTCCTCCAGCCCCCGCGCAACCAGGGAGCGTATCCGCCCATCGTCAATGCAGAGCCGGTCTCCGACACCCTGCGGGAGCAGCACCAGGTCCCCCGGCGCGAATACCCTGAGATGCAAGGCCTTTGCTGCCGCGATCCTCGCCCGCGCTGCTTCCCGCCGTTCCAGAACCCATATGCGCTCCGCCGGCCCGTACAGGTCGAGGCCCTCGTACAACGCCAGCGCTGGCCATGGCTCGGTCATCACCGCATTGAATCCCAGCGCGATGGCTGTCTCCAGGGGCGGGTATTCCGGCTCCAGAGGGTCGGACACCAACCGTAGCTGTGTAGCCGGCCGCCGGACCAGGGGTACCGGGTACTCCAGGTAACGCCGTTTCAGGCGAAGGTCGTTGGCCAGGGCCTGAAGTCCAAAGGCCAATCCTAGCGGTCCGCCCCCGGTGACGACTATCTGGCCGGAGCCAGGGTGTGGACGCACCAGGAATCCCTCGTGCCCCAGGTCCTCCTCTGACCCGATCATCGCGATCACCGACCACCGCCGCTCACCCCGGCCCAAGCTGGGGAACGCCGCGGCCGCCTGAGTCTCAGGTGACGTCAGCGAGAGCCGCAGTATCGTCGCCGCCATCTCCACCGCGGGGTCATGGACGTCAACAATGGTCAGAGGGGGGTCGGGTTGCGGCGTTAACCGAGCCATTCCGCCTGCGACATAGAGCGCCAGACCACCCGCCACGTAGAAACGGATAATGGAGCGCCAGGGAATGGGAAGCCATCTCAGCCATGCCCAAAAGGCGGCGCCTCTGCTGCGCGCCAGCCAGTCGCGGGAAAGCAGCGGCCTAACCCCGAGTGATCTCGGCCAACACTAGAGGGGCGCCGATTTCCCTGTGGGGTGGCTCCCGTTCGGCCAGGGTCACGCGGATATCGCCTCGCGAGGCTCCCTCCAAAGCCAGCCGCGGCACGTGTACCCGCACGAGGGGCTCTCCCGCCCACTGGCTCGGCGGGCGCCAGAGCGTCGTTGCCTGGTGCCGGTCAAGGAAGAGCACCTCACCTGAGGGCGCGACCAGAGACACCGACAGCAGGAAGTCCTCCGCCGGCGGGGCGGGAACCCGCCAGAACAGGTCCAGACTGGCGTAGGCTTGCCGGCCGTGAACCACAGGGCCGGGCTCTAACGCATACCCCGCTAGGTTCAGACCGGGCCCGAAGGACGTGTCCAGACGAACCCTGACGTCCTGCTCCTGCGCCTGAGTGAACGTAAAGAACTCTTCGGGGAGTAGGGTTGCCTGAGACTCACGCCAGGGCCGCGGGACGCCGGAGTCCTGGTCACTTAAGTCAACCCGGTGAAGCAACAGCACCCCGTCTCGCGCGGCCAGGACCCCCCAGTTGCCAGAATGTAACAGCCTCTGCAACCGATACCACTGATTCGCTGCGTCAATAGGGTGAGGCGTGGCCGTCACGTCTACCACGACATGGCTGGCCTCGGAGCCCGTTCCAGTTCCAGCCCGGAGGGCTGCGCCTGGCGCCGTCTCCTGCTCCCGGACAGACCCAGGGCCCGGGCAACGGGGACTGGTGAGAGGGTTGTCAGCCTCGCAAACTCCCAGGTCTGGGAAGAGGAACAGCCGTTGTCGCTGGCTCAGGTGCGGGTTCAGCGTGGAGCTGGCCGAAACCGAGGCATCGGGCGGGATGAGGCTGAGGACTTCCCTGACCCGTTGGTGGTGCTCCGCTGCCTTCGGAGGATGGTCTGCCAGCGGCAAAAAGACTTGGGAGTAGAACCCGGTGAGGGAAGAGGCCAATACCGCGCCGCCGATGACCCCGTGGGCCGCCGGACCGGCCAGCCGGTGGAGGGGCGACACCAGGCGGTACAGCATCCCTGCGCCGAAGATGGCGCTGGCCATAACTACGGGCACCAGAACTGCCCCGTAATGCGCTTGACCGTCGTACATCTCCTGAAAGTTGCTGAGCAGGTTAACGGCAAGTTCGGGCACCGCCGTCGCCAGGGTCACTGGGCTCAGCAGGGCAAGGTACGCAGTAGGCTCCAGCAGTTGTCGAACGAACTCCAGGCGCGCCGGGTCCAACAGCGAATTCACCTCCACGCGCTCGTAACGGCTTATGTACGGGGACGAACCTTGGGGGTTGAAATGAGGAATAACGACGAAGAACGCTGTCAGCGCCCAGACCGCGGCCAGAAGGCATGTCCCGTAGCCGAGGATCCGTCGCCTTCGTGCCAGGGCGACGTACAATCCTATTCCGAACACGGTGACGGGCACCTGCTCCTTGGTGGCCATGGACAGCACCGCAAAGGAAAGAAACCCCACGTCTGCCAGACAAATGGGTGAGGGTTTCTCTCCCTCACTTCTCCACCCGATCCAGGCGAAATAGAAGGCGAACAGCAGAAATGCCGAGCTGAACGATACGGCATGAAAGTCGGCCAGGTTCGCGATCTCAAGGGCAGGGGAGAGGAGATAGCTGAAGGCAAAGACCGCTCCCACCACACTGCTCTGCATCACCGCACGGGCCAGCCAGTACGCCGGAAAGGCGCCAACGGCGATGACGAGGGACTGAAGCGCGAGCAGGGTCACAGGGCTACTGTGGGCCTGGTACGCCAGCGCCACCAGAAAGAGGATCGGCTCTACGTGAGCCGCGAGCCGCGTGGTTCCGCCCGCCCAGTTCGTGAACTCCAAGCCTCTTCCTTGGGAGGCATTCCACACGGCCTGGTCCATGTTGCCCAGATCGAAGGCGTGCGTCTGGAAACTCTCGTGTTGGAGGATGCTCAGCAGTGCGAAAGTGACTGCGTAAAGCGCAGTGACGGTGAACACTAATCGTGAGACCAGCCTGTCGTCAACGGACGCGGCTTCGGCTGTTTCCTGGCGGGAGGCTACCTCAGGCACTTGGAGTCCGACCCGTGGCGGCGCCGCGACTGCTGGCGCCCGGGCCTGGCGCCAGCCGATATGCCCGAAAGCGCCTCTCGTCATCGCCGAGAGCCCTTTGCGAGGGCCAGCACCCAGGGAAACGAGCGCACCGAGCGCGCGATGTGGCACCGCTTCCCGAGGAAGCCCAAGAAGGTCTCGGACCGCCAGTGCCACAGGTGCTCCTCGTCCTCACCGAAGCGCCGGAGGTTCTTTCCTCGGACTAGGTTGGCCATGGCGAAAAACGGCTGGTCCGGCACGCTCAGGATCACGTACCCGGAACTGACCCGCAGGAGCTCCTCCAACGTGTCCCACGGGTTCTGAAGGTGCTCGAGGACCTCCAGGCAGATAACGACCGGCGCGACCCCATCGCGCAGGGGTAGGTGCTCGGCTGCGCCCACCAGGTCAGGCAGCGCGTCGCGCCGAATATCGAGTCCAACGACCCGGATCTGCAGCCTCGCCGCCAGGAATCGAGCGACGAATCCTTCACCGCAACCGACGTCGAGGACAAGAGGGGTGGCGCTGTCCGAGGTCCTAGGGGCACGCCCGGAAAGCTGGTGACACTGGGGCTGCGCCCCAGACCCCAGGTTCACGCAGCGGTCGTTTCCCCCGCCTCCCGCGACTGAGTGCGGCTTTCCGGCCGCACTCCTAGAGGGGTCGCGTGCACCCTCGGACGTCAACCAGAGGCCTTCCTTTACCAACTCCGTAACCCGCTGGTGAAATCGCCTCAGGAGCCACCGTTGGACCGGATTGGGACTGGTATGCTTGAGAAGATTGGAACTGATTTCTGGCTGTACCGGCCCCTTGGCCTGTTTTGGGAATAGGCGCATCACCGACGGGCGGCCTCGACCTCCTCAGCGGCGGCGAAACGCGGCTCAATTACCTGATACCGGTGTCCGCTGGTCTTCGTCTCCAGCGACCCCAGCGTAAGCATCTCTCCCAGCAAGCCAAGGGTGAGGAACTGTACCCCCGTGACCATGAGGAGGACGCCCAGTTGTAGTAGGGGCCTGGTCCCGATGGGCTCCCCCGAGAGCCAGACCAGGGTGAGGTACAGGTTCAGCAGAAGGCCAGTGGTCAGGCTTATCCCGCCCATGGCGCCAAATAGGTGCAAAGGCTTGCGGCCGAACCGTGTCAGGTAGACGACGGTGAGGAGGTCCAGCGCCCCTGCAACAAACCGGCTCGACCCGTACTTAGAAGAGCCAAACCGCCGGCGATGGTGTCTCACTGCAATCTCGGTCACCCGGAAGCCTTTCCAGTGCGCCAGGATCGGCAGCAATCGGTGCATCTCGCCGTATACCCGCAGCGCCTCCACCACCTCGCGGCGGTACGCCTTGAAGCCACTGTTGACATCGTGCAGCGACACCCCAGAGACAAAGCTGGTCACCGCATTGAACACCCGAGACGGCAGGCGCTTGGTCCAGGGGTCCTGGCGATCCGCCTTCCAGCCGTTCACCAAATCGTACCCTTTGGCCAGCTCGCGTACGAGCCGGGGTATCTCTCGAGGGTCGTCCTGCAGGTCCGCATCCAGGGTAACGATGACCTGCCCTCGGGTTTCTCGGAAGCCGGCCGCCAGGGCCTCCGCCTTCCCGAAGTTGCGGGCGAAGCGGATAACGCGGACTCGGCGGTCCCGTCTCTGGATCTCCTCAAGGGCTGCCGGTGAGGAGTCGATACTTCCATCATCGACAAAGACGACCTCGTATTCCCCGTCGCCCAGCGCCTCCTGGATCACCAGGTGCAGGGATCGCAAACTCTCTGCCTCGTTGTACAGAGGAATGACGAGGGAAAGCCAGGGACAAATCGGTTGTTGCATGGTTCCCAGTCGCTATTTGACAAGAAGCATACTGGAAGCGCGCGGAGGCTGCAATAACTAAACGACAAATCACCCATGGGGAGTGAACCGATAGCCCGGCCACCGGGGCTGTGCCCCCGGACCCCCGGCCAGTGAGGTAGAACACACACCGTCCATACACGCGTTGTCATGAGAGGATCGCGCTGCATCTCGGATCATCCCTTCCCCCCGGTCAGGCGCTTGCGCCTGCGGCGATAACTTCTGGTCGATATGCTGCCGGCGAGCGCCTAACTCATGGTGAGATCCTGGAAGTTCTGGCTGATTGTCTATGCGGCCACGCTGGCGGCCTCCATGGGCGGCTCCATTGTTGGGGTGCGGGCGGGTCTGGAAGCCCTCCAGTCCGTGACGCGAGTACGCTCGTCAGGTTTCGGCGGCGAAGAGGACGCCCTCGATCGCGTCAGCCATTGCTGCCGGTTCGCGGTCCTCCACTGGGAGATCGAGAACCTCACCCGCTGGGCTGTGCCCGAGCTGTTCTTCCGAAGGGAGCCCGGCGAGGCCGCCCTCAAGACCATCGATGAGTTCTTCCAGCTCGGGAGAGCCATCCGAAGGGCGGAGGCGGAAGCGCTTCGAGCCCCCGATCCTGGTCCAACGCCAGCCGTCGCCCGTCTGAAGCTCCAGCAAGAGGCCCTTCAAGTGCGGACGGAGCGGGCGAT
>CAZPYZ010000293.1:0-5910 GCA_964590215.1 uncultured Dehalococcoidia bacterium
ACACGCGTAAGATCGTCGGCAGCGTCAGATGTGTATAAGAGACAGGCGCAAAGGGGGGTCAAACTCCTGATTCGGGCGCTCCGCTGGTGGCCCCTCCCTGCTTTGGCCGTGCTAGGCGGTCTCTGCCTCCTTCTCGCCGCGTACATGCCTGTCGGCGGCGACTTCTACTGGTGGTACTACGTCGTGCCCCAGGCCTGGCGGGCGGGTGAGACCCGCCTTTATGACGCATCCAGCCGCGGTTTCTTTCTCCCGCCTTGGGGCATCTGGCCCTATCTTCCCCTGACCTTCCTGGAGGCCCCCCTTGCCGCGGCCGTGGCAATCGTCCTCTCGGCCTGCATTATCGGCGGGGTTGCCTACCAGCATGCTCTGGAGGCGGCGTTGCCTCAGGTTCTCAAAGACCGGCGAGCCGACCCCGCCGCCGTCCTTTTTGGGGTATCCGGGCACCTTCGCCTTCACGCAGTCCTCATCGCCGTTCTTGCGGCGGCCTGTCCCTACAGCCTGGTGCTCTACTTTACGGGCACTCCCGACGCGTGGTCTCTCCTGGGCGTTTGGGTCGCGTGGCTTTCCGTCAAGGCCGGCAGTGGCTGGGGCCTCGGCGCCGGCGCCGCACTCGCCTTGGTCCGCCCCCAGAACTGCCTCCTGACGCTGCCGGCCCTCATGGTCTGGGCTCGCCGGGGCCCTGCGGCCCCGGCGCCTCTGCCTGGGCGCCCGGGCGAGAGCACCACGCGCCCACTCCTTCAAGCCGCCGCAGTCCTCGCGCTGGTACTCGCCGCCTCTGTCCTGGTTTCCGGCCCGGACTGGCCCTTCCGCTGGTGGGAGAACTACGCTATCCGCCCTCCTTCCCCGGAGGGAGCCACGACCACCTACAGCGCGCTTCAGGTCGCGGGAGTCCCTTTTTGGCTCTCGGGCCTGGCGGGCTTCGCCATCGCCCTCTATGCGCTCCGCCGATGGGCTCTGGAACCCTCGCCCCTGGAAGCGGGTCCTCTGGGAGCGCAGGCTTCCAGGCTGGACCTGGAACGGCTCATCACCCTCAACGCCATCCTCACCCCCTTCATTCGTAGCCCCGGCTACGTCCTCCTCCTCGCCATCCCCTGGGCAGGTCTCGCGGCCCGGCGGCCACTGCTTGCGGTCCTCCCGTACGCCGTCAGTCTCCCTACTCTCGTGGTTCCCCTTGGTTGGGGTTGGATGGCGTCGTTGTGGCCCCAGGTTCCCTACGTGGATCTCGTCTTCCCCATGGCACTGCTCGCGACACTGCTCTTTGAACGCCGTCGCACCGCCGGGAAGAGCTAAATTGGGCGCTGCCATCCCGGGGTCGGTCCCTGGCTATCGCCGGGTTGCGGCGGCCACGGGCTGGGCGCTGGGGGTCGGGGCATGCCTTGCGATCCTGGTCGCGGCCGCGGGGCGACCTCACGAGGCTTATTTCGACGCCCAGGTGCAGTTGGGTGGCGCGCGGGACATCCTCGCGGGGGCGAACCCCTACGGGGCTTACTACCAGAGCCCCCTCTGGTCGGCGTTCGTCCTGGTGCCCTTCGCCGCGCTCCGGGAAGGATGGAGCTATGTGGCCTGGTTCTGGGCCAACGTCCTGAGTTGGGCCGCGGCCGTCCTGCTGCTGGCCAAGGTCGCCGGGATCCCCGGCGGCCTTCCCGCCAGGATCCTGACCGCAGGCCTGCTCATGGTCTATCCGCCGGCCGTTTGGTCCATGCACGGCCAACTGGACGGCTTCATGGCTCTCGGCCTGGCCGGGAGCCTTGCATTGTCTCCCTCCAAACCTTTCGCGGCAGGCCTGACGTTGACGGCACTGGCGGTCAAACCGCACCTGGCCCTCTTTCCCCTCGCGCTGTTGCTGCTGAGCGCTATGCGGGACGGACGGTGGGCAGTCGTGCTCGGGCTGCTGACGGGCAGCCTGGTGATAGCCGTCCTCTCCCTCGCGGCCCAACCCGCCTGGCCGTTGCAGTGGCTCAACGTCCTCGCTCATCCTCCGGTGGACATGGTGCTGGGTCGGGCCAAGTTCGCCCAGACGATGGCGGCCTTCACCGGCCTCTGGACCCCCGGGTGGCTTGCCGGCGCTTTGGGGTGGACCGTCGCAGTTACAACCGCCCTCGCGGCCGCCAAGTGGGTGTGGACGCGCCCCCGGGCGCCCGCGGACGTCGCAGCTCTCGGAGCCGCAGGGCTGTTCCTGGTCACGCCCTACGCCCAGGGGTATGATCTGTCGCTGCTGCTGCTACCCCTTGCTATCACGGCAGGCAGGGCGCTCCAGATAACGGGCCTCCCAAGGGCGGCCTTGCTGGCAGGGGTGGTGTTCGTCTCCCTCTTCGCCATGACCACTGCCTATCTGGAATGGCCGCAGCCGGTCCTCGTCCTGTCCTCTCCCATCACGCTGGTTCTCTGGTGGCTCTCTCGCCGTTGGGGTCCAAAGTCCAACGTCCAAAGTCCAAAGCCGCCCCCCAACCGTTTCGAGACGTTCCCTCTCCCTCAGGGAGAGGGTTAGGGTGAGGGCGGGCGTGCCTCAGTTGCCGGTTCGCGCGGCTCTGTTCGTTGTTGCCCTCATCGCGCTCGCGGTCGCGCTGCATGAGCTGCTGCCCATCGGCTATGACTTCTACCACTGGTACCGTCCTGTTCCCCTGGCCTGGCTCAGCGGTGAGCTGGACGACCCTTCCAGCCGCGGCTTTTACTCGCCTCCTTGGGTGATCTGGTTGCTGATCCCCTTCGCCGCGTTGCCCATCAGGTGGGGGATGGCCGCCCTGACCCTGCTCTCCCTGGCCATCACCGCCGGCGTGTCCTACGCGTATGGCCACGAAATGTGGGACGGACGCCCTCGCCCGTCCGCGCAGGCGGGGGCGCCTGCGCCACATGTGCGCCGGACTCTCGCCATCGCTTCGTCTCTCGCTGTCCTCTGTCCCTACAGCCTCACCGCCGTCTTCGCCGGGACCCTGGACGCCTGGTCCCTGCTGGGCATCTACCTGGGCTACCGGGCGCTGCGGGAGTCCCGGCCCTGGAGCTTGGGAGCTGCGCTGGTGCTGGCTGCCACCCGGCCCCAGGACGCCTTGCTCACCGGCCCAGCCTTGTTGCTGGGAGCGCGTGGCTGGTCCAGGGGGCACTGGCTCCGGGTTGCCCTTTTGCCCGCCGCGACGTTGTTGCTGTCCCTTGCCGTCTTCGGGCTCGACTGGCCCCTACGCTGGATCGAACACTACCAGACGGCGCCCCCGGGCGGTGGCGCAGGCATCCCACAGCGGTACCTCGTAACCAGTACGTATTCGGCGACCAACCTGGCAGGCATCCCGCTTCCCTTGGTGCTGGCGATGACTGCCCTGCTCGTGGCCGTCGTGCTGCGCCGGGTTTGGATGGAGGGGTTGAGGCCGGCGACCCTGGGCCTAGCGGTGACGGCCAACGCCATAATCAGTCCTCACATGTTGAGCCAGGGATACATCGTCTTGCTGGCCCTGCCGTGGGTGCGGCTCGCCCTGCGCCGGCCGCTACCCGCCGCTCTGCTCTATGCCGTCTCGCTCCCCGTCCTGTTCCGGGCCACGGAGGGCCTCTGGGACCGGCTGGGCCTGCTGGACGTCACCTTTCCCTTGATCCTGATGGTAGTGCTCCTGCTGGAGCGTGGTGACGGGCCCAAAGGGGTTGAGGGCGCCGAGCCAAACGTGATGACTGATGCGTGAAACGTCATTCGTGACTATCCCTCAGTTCACGCACTACGCATCACGTGCCTGCACATGAGACGCAACCTATAGCTCGGCTTATTGCAGTGTCTCGGTCAACCGATCGATCACCCGATCCCACGTGATGTCTCGGACCCGTTCGTATCCGGCGGCGCCCAGGTGCGGCGCCCGCTCCCGCTCTCCCCAGAGCCGGTCCAGAGCGGCCGCGAGCCCCTCTACGGTCGGTGGGGAGACGTATCCGGTGGCCCCGTCCTCCACAAACTCCAGCACCCCTCCGGTGTCTGAAGTCGTCAGCACCGGCTTCCGGGCCAGGAAGGCCTCAACGGTCACCAGGCCATAGTCTTCGTCGTAGGGCGGGTAGACCACGCCCAGGCAGCGACCATAGAGGTCCACCAGGGTTTTGTCGTCGACCCGGCCCGCCCAGGTGACCCGGCCGCCGACCCCCAGTGCCCGCGCCAGCTCTTGCAGCCGGCCGCGGTCCATGCCATCGCCGACAAGCACGCACCGCAGCGGACCCCGGGTCTGGCCCAGGGCCCTCAGGATCAGGTCGAACCGTTTGATTTCGTCGAAGCGTCCCACCCCCAGCACGAAATCGCCGTATTCCCGAGGTTCCAGATAGGGACCCAGCCTCGGGGGTGGGTACAGCGGCGTCGCGCTCAACCCGTTATACCGCCGGAGCCGCTCCGCGGTGTTTTCTGAGATGGTGAAGATGCGCCGTGCCTCCCCCAAGGTCCACCGGTCCAGCCAGCGCACCAGGCGTGCCGCGACCCAGCCGTCCGGCCGGGTGTGCATGTCGCTGTAGGGGGTGCCATACAGGTCGTAGGCCTGTCGGTGCTGATGCACCAGCCACACGACCTTATTGGGATGGCGCGCCGCATAAGACGGGAACTTCGTCGCGATGAGCAGGTCAGTGAGGCGCCCGTGGACGCTCTTCAAGTGCAGCAGCCGCCACGCGAGGAAGCCAAGGACCAGCTGGCTGCGTGGCATATCGGTGAACGGCAGGTTGACCTCGTCGACCTGATGGCCTCTGGCCCGCAGTCCAGCGGCCAGAGTCTCCACCAGGCTCTCCGCTCCGCCCCGGACGTAGAGTGTCTGCGCCCCGCAGACGACTATTCTGGCCATGCTAGCCTGCTGACTCTCGCCACGGCACGCTTCTACCCGCCCGGCATCTCCGCCCGTACCCGCGCCAGTCCCTCGTCCAATCCCACCGGGCGCACCCCCAGCTCCTTCTCGGCGCGCTCCACCAGCAGTCCGGAATGCCGCGGCCGTGGCGCTGGCTGTTTCAGGTCCCTTGTTCGCCCTTCCTGTATCAAGCCCTCATCCAACTTGAACGCTCGCGCGACCCGTATCGCATACTCGTAGCGGGTGAACCACTCTGGCCCGGTGGCGTGGACGACACCGGCAGTTTGTCGCTTCACCATCGCCAGCACCATGTCCGCCAGGTTGTCGGCCAGGGTAGGCGATCCCACCTGGTCCGTCACCGCGGTGGCCTTCCGTCCTTGTCGCAGTTGAGTGACTAGCCAGCTCACGAAGTTCAGGCGGGTGTGGGCTGCCTGCCCGTAGAGCAGGCTGGTGCGAGCGACCCCGGCGCCGGGGAGCCGGTCCAGCACCAGCGCCTCGCCCGCCAGCTTGGTCCGCCCGTACACCGAGCGCGCGGGCCCCGGCTCGTCGCTCTCCCGGTAGGGCCCTGCCTCCCCCGAGAACACGTAGTCACTGGACAGGAACACCAAGTATGCCTCCATCTCCAGAGCACCAAGCACGACGTGGCCCGTTCCCATCAGGTTCGTTTCCCACGCGTCTCCGGGCCGTAGCTCACAGGCGTCAACGTCAGTGATCGCCGCTGTATGGACGATCACGTCGGGCCCTGCCTCACGCACCACCTGCAGCACCCCTACGCCATCCCGGATGTCCACCTGATGCCATGGCACCTGTCCCTCGCCCCGGAAGGTCTGTGCACCCCTGCTCAGCCCGACGACCCGGTGCCCGGCGAGCAGCGCCCGTTGGAGGAGCTTCGTACCCAGGAGCCCGTTGGCGCCGGTTATCAGGAGGGTGCTCATTGCGATCTGGGTCTAAATTTAGCTCACTGGTGCCTGTGACGCAGTTGGTCGATCATTCCCGGCAATCACTGAGCCTTTGGCGATCCTCTTGGGAACAAACAACGGCCGCTGTCATGTCTGAGGGGCCGTGAGCTTTTGTCATGCTGAGAGCTTGTGATTCTTTCGTAGCGCGGGGGCTTGTCCCCCGCCTC
>CAZPYZ010000294.1:0-5891 GCA_964590215.1 uncultured Dehalococcoidia bacterium
GCCAGCTGGGCAGCAGCGTCGTCGGGGAATTCTTCGCAAACCCCGCGCCCTCTCTGCCCAGGACGTCGGCCCGGATGACCATCTCGGCTACGGATCATTTCCCCCTTCGGTATTCCCAGGAGGATAGCGCACCGAACGCTGCTCCTTGGCCGTAACCAGCCCGGGCCGGCATGGGTCGGCCGTCGGGCCTCCCTAGACGCTCAGGCGGTTACGGCAGCATCCGAAACAGCGCCCCGATCCGAGGGCCGGCGCTGAGGATGATGGCTGGGACCGCGGCTTGCTGTCGGCCGTTGTGACCTCCCATTGCAAGCGTCGCCGGTCGATGGGGGCGAGGCCAACCTCCCGTTGACCGTCGTGGTAAGAGTTCACCACTGCCTCAGTGACGTTGATGGTGTTATTCCCGGCACCGTAGCCGGCGTACAAAATGTGTGCCACGATCCCTCTCCTTGAATACGCTTCGCCCGCCCCGCCAAGCCTGCTCAGACATCCTGCAGGTACCCGTAGGTTCCGGCCGAGAATTCGGGATCGCCGCTATGAGGGCATAGGCGCAGCGTGCCGGTCCCGCGGATACACTAGCTCAGGGACCTACCGTCGATGGCTGACTACTCACTCCGGCCGGCGACAGTTAAGGACTACACGTTCGTGCCCTGGGATGCCAGACGCTATGGCAAGATAGTGGGCCATCCCTCCGCAAGCCTGGAGTCCACACACCGCTGACAGCGCGACTTCGATACAGTAAGCTGGCCGCGCGGCCCTCCTCATACTGGCCTAAACGGGGGTTCCTGCTGGTCGGCAGCGGCGGAAGGCCCCTCATCATGGGGCGTGTGCCCGAAGTGAAAGGAGTTTGGCGATGCTGACACGTAGGCACCTTCTCCGGGGAGCTGGCGCGGCCGCCGCGGCCGCCGCCTGCGCTCCTGCACAAGCCCCTGCCGCTCCCACAACCAGCGGACCAGCCCAAGCCGCCTGGGAGCGCGAGTGGGAAGCGCTCGTCGCGGCGGCGAAGCAGGAAGGCAAGGTGGTGGTGGCGACGCTCAGCGGCGTGGGTTACCGATCGGTTGTGGAGGCCTTCGAGAGGGCCTTCCCCGGCGTCAGCGTCGAACACGCCGCGACCCCCTCCGCCACGGTCTTTACCCCCAAGGCGCTTCAGGAGCGCCAGGCCGCCATCTACTCCTACGACGTGGGCCAGTTCTCACCGGGCGGCGCCATCATGGGCGACCTGATGCCCGCCGGCGCCTTCGAACCCGTCAGAAGCGCCATCATTCGCCCCGACGTCACCGGAGATGAAAACTGGAAGGGAGGCTTCGAGTTCGGCTTCCTGGACAAGGCCAAGCAGACCGCGTACGGCTTTGGCTGGGAGCGCCTGACGCTCCTCTGGTGCAACACCGACCTCGTCAAGGATGGCGAGATCAAGAGCGTCCGGGACCTGCTGGACCCCAAATGGAAAGGCCGGATGGTCTTCTTCGAGGTGACCTCCGGGTTTACGTTTCAAATGGCCGTGGGCCTCCGAAAGAGCCTCACTGACGCGGACGAGGTCCTGAAGCGGCTGCTTATCGACCAGGAACCGGCCATCAGCCGCGAGCCACGGCAGATCACGGAGGGCCTCATCAGGGGGCGTTACGCCATTGGCACCGGAGTCTCCTACCCCATCCTCGCCGAGTTCCTCCCCCATGGCCTTGGCCAGAACGTTGTCCCGGTGGAACTGCCCGAGGTCCGCATCATCGGCGAGCACGCCGTCTTCCTCTTCAACCGCGCCCCTCACCCCAACGCAGCCAAGGTCTTCATCAACTGGCTGCTGACCAAGGAGGGGCTCAAAGTCTGGAGCGAGAACATCAAGACCAACGTCCGCCGCAACGACGTCCCGCCCGTAGAACCCCGCACCTACCCGCGGGAGGACGCCCTCCAGACCCACTTTCGCACCCACTTGGAAGAGCACGTCCCCTTCCAGGTGGAGACCATCAACAAGCTCCGGGAGGTCGTGCTCCGCTAACCCTAGCCAGGTGAACCTGAAAGCCAGGCGAGCGTAGTACGTGGTGCGTAGTGGGTAGGGAACTGCCCCCCGCCTACCCACCACGACCACACACAACGTGAACGATATTTGCGTTAGCTCGCCCGCTAGCACCTAAGGCCGGATGACCGGCGCGTGGCTGGACCGCCTCGCCAGGTGGCGCACCATCCCTGAGGGCTCTGGCGACCCCTGGGCTATACTTGGGCCGTGGGCCGCGTAGCGAGGCCGACGATCAAGGCGCCTTAGTAGCCTGTTTCATTGATCCGATGACGAAGCGGGTCTCTGTCACCCTGAGGAACGAAGGGTCTGGCGGTGCGGGGCCCCTTCCCACCGGATGCTTACCTTCGTCAGCATGACAGCGCTAGGAGCGTTGTCGAGGATACGTGCGCGAACGCATGAAACGGAATACTTAGGCAACCACCCCTTTGAGGAGAGCGCCATGGCTCGAGAGCGTCCTACCGAGTCCGAGATCTTTGGTTGGTTCGATACCCTGAGCAACTGGGGTCGTTGGGGCAAAGACGACCTGCTGGGCACGCTTAACCTGATCACGCCCGAGAAGCGGCGCGCCGCGGCGGCGCTGGTGCGGGAGGGCATCCACATCTCCTGCGCCTGGCCCATCAGCTACGAGCCCACTCCCGAAGTACCCGCGGCCCCCCGCCACTTCATGCTCGCGAGCGGCGACGAAGAACCGCCTGCGGACAGCATCGGCCGCACTGCGTCGGCAGACGCCTTTGTCCTGAACGGCCACGGGCTGACCCTAACCCACCTCGATACGCCATCGCACACGTTCTGGCGTCCAGCTCCCGGCAAGCCGCGCACCATGTTCAACGGCTTTTCCCCCAGCCTCGTCCGGACACGCGATGGCGCGACCGCCGGCTCCATCGAGCTCGTGGGCAATGGCATCGTTACTCGCGGCGTGCTGCTGGACATTGCCCGCCTCCAGGGCGTGGACTACTTGGAGCCAGGAACCGAGATATTTCCCGAAGACCTCGAGGCGGCGGAAGCCGCCCAGGGAGCGCGCGTCGAGTCAGGAGACGCGCTGTTCATCCGCACCGGCCACCCGAAGTACCGCACGCAAGTCGGGCCGGCGGTGAGGCCGGGCGTCCAGGCAGGTCCGCAGGCCGCCTGCCTCCCCTGGTTCCGTGCGCGCGATATCGCCCTCCTCGGCTGTGACGTCGCCAACGACGTCCGCCCCATCGAGTTCCCCCGTACCGGAGGCCCGGTTCACGGCATCGGCATGAGCGCGTTGGGCCTGTGGCTTATGGATAGCGGCAACCATGAGGAACTCGCGGAGGCTTGCGCGCGCTTGGGACGGTGGGAGTTCATGCTGGTCATCGCCCCCCTCAAGCTTCATAACGGCACTGCCAGCCCGGTGAACCCGATTGCCATCCTTTAGTCGGGGCGTCCCCCGAGCCGCTAAGGAGCACCCACCCTGAGGGCGCCGGCCCCGCGTGGCCGCTGTTCCCGGGGCCACACGATTACGAAATGGTCACGGGTGGCCTCATCGAGCCCTCCACGCCTTTGGGCTGACTAGAAAGCCGCGACGAGGGCCTGCTCTATGTCCTCTATCAAGTCTTCGGCAGCTTCGCAGCCTGCGCTCAGCCGGATGAAGCCTTCTGGAACTGGATCACCTCCCCATCGTGCCCGCCGTTCAGCCGTGGTGTGCACTCCTCCGAAGCTGGTCGCCTGATAGACGAGCTTACAGGCATCGAGGAAACGTTCAGCCCCCTGCGCGGTGGGAAGCGTGAAGCTCACTACTGGGCCGTATCGATACATCTGCCGAGTAGCGACCTCATGGGACCGGTCATCCGGCAGCCCAGGGTATCGCACATCACGGACCTCGGGGCGCGTTCTCAGGTACTCCGCAATGGTTAGGGCATTGGAGCACATTCGCTGAAGCCTCAGGTCGAGCGTAGCCAGCGAGCGATGGGCCAGCCAGGTTTCCATTGGTCCGGGAATCGAGCCCATTTGCGTCCGCCACCCTCTTATTCGTTCGGCCCAAGACGGGTCGCGGGCGGACACGTGGCCGAGGACCAGGTCGTGGTGACCAGTGAGCGCCTTGGTATCGGATGCCACCGAGAAGTCGGCGCCCAGTTGCAGCGGGCGCTGTCCCAGTGGAGTGGCCGTCGTGTTGTCAACAGCCACCAAGGCGCCCTGCCGATGCGCCAATTCTGCCAGTGCACGGATGTCACACACGTCGAGGCCAGGATTACTGGGAGACTCCAGCCATAGCAGCTTGGCCCCCTCCAGTTCCTTGCCTTGTGCGTTGCCGGCCGTTGGCGCGAGGCGAACAAGCACGCCCATATCTTTGAAGTATCCAGCCGTTATGACCCGGCCAGTGTAGTAGCCGTCCGACGGCATCACGAGGGTGTCTCCGGGACGGAGTACGCACCCCAGCACAGATGCGACTGCCGCCATTCCAGATGCGAACGCTACCGCAGGGCCGCCCTCCAGGCCGCTTAATGCATCCTCGTACATCGTCCACGTAGGGTTATCATTCCGGGCGTAGCCGTACGGCGAAGCAGACGGGTCCCCGGCGAGGTGGAACGCACTGGCGAAGGTGGGACCCGGGAGGAAGGGTTGGCCCTGGGACGCGCGGGGGAGGCCAGCGTGTACTACCCGTGTCGCATCGCGCATGCTCGGCTCCCACATTCCAGAAACGCATTCAAACGATGGGAGTTACTACCCAAAGTGGGCAACCAGCCCAGTCCGGCCCTAGCTCCGTAGTGTGGCCATCAACCGCTTGGGGAACAAGAGCAGGTCGAGGGCGGCGAGTATCGACCCCGCCACCACGTCTGCTGCCCGGAGGGCGGTTGATGCCACCCCCTCAGGTCCGAGGACCGCTATCCCAAGAGCTGCCTCCGCGAGCATCGCCGCGTCGTTTGCCCCATTTCCGATCGCGACGACCGAGCTTGACCCCAAGGCGCGAACCAAAGCGGCCTTCTGCTCGGGCTCCGACTCCCCTGCGCGTAACCGCTGCGCTGGGATGTCCAGCTGGCCTGAAATCTCGCCGAGCTTCCCGAAGGTATCGGCGCTCAGTAGGTGGGCGGTAAGGGCCGGACGGAGCATGGCTAGGCGCTCCGCCACCCCCGGCAGCAGGACCCCGTCTTCGGTGAGCGTACCGTTGACATCGAGTACAAGGTGCGCCAGGCGATAGTGGCCTCTGCCGGGAACAGAAAGCTCAAGCATCTCTCAAGGGTGCCGCCATGATATCCCACGCGAGGCCCTACATGGTTGTTTACGTGAGTCCGCCTTGGCGCCGCGGGAGGCGGAACTTGCGGGGGACCAGGGGGACCGGCGAAAGCGGATCCCACACCAAGCAGGATGGCCGCGCCAACCAAGGCCACTGCCAAGGCTCTTCGCTACGACGCAATGGTGTGCGGCGGAAGGTCCTTCAGACGGGGAAGCACGAGATTACACGGGCTTTTTCTGGGCGTAGACTCTACCGCGGAGTCTTCCCCCCCTTTTGTCTGACAGGAGGAGACCATGACCACCTCAGCGGCCATCGGCCGGCCCTTCGGACGCATAGAGGGGCCGGAGAAGGTGACGGGCCGGGCCAAGTACACCGCCGACCTGTCCCTTCCGGGCATGCTCTGGGGAAAGTGCCTTCGGAGCCCCTACCCGCACGCCCGCATCGTCTCTATCGACACGTCCCGGGCCCGCCGGTTTCCCGGGGTCCACGCGGTGCTCACGGCGCACGACCTCCCCGACGTGCTCACCGGCCGGGCCATCCTGGACATGCCGGTCCTGGCTCGGAACACCGTCCGGTTTGCCGGTGAAAAGCTGGCCGCCGTCGCGGCAGACTCACCTGAGGTGGCCGCTGAGGCCGTCGCCCTCATCGACGTCGAGTACCACGAGCTCCCTGCCGTCCTCGACATCCGCGCGG
>CAZPYZ010000295.1:0-5890 GCA_964590215.1 uncultured Dehalococcoidia bacterium
TGACCCAGAGCATGACGAGGGTCTCGACGTAGGCGATGGAGGAGAGGATCATGACCGCGGTGTGGGAGGCGGCGAGGAGGCAGGCCAGAAGCGCGGCCGCCAGCGGCATCTCGCGCTTGCCCATCTCGAAGACCCACCAGAGGCTCAAGAGCGTGCCCAGCCAGCTGAAGAGCTGGGCGAGGACGTCCGAGCCCAGGATCCTCGCCAGGGTGAAGAGCAGCTTGGCCCGCAAGTCGGGGAGGCGCCAGGCGCCTGCCAGGGCATCCAGCATCAAACCGCTCCTTCAGGCTCGGCGGTGGCGCTGCTGCGGCGGCGCTGGGCGCGGGACCTGGCAGGAGGGGCCGGCGCAGCAGCCGGCTCCTCGGGTGGGTTTTCCTTCAGGCTCTGGGTCGAAGGGCCATCCGCGTCTTGTGCGGCCGTCGCCAAGGAGCCTTCGATCCGTCCCCCGGCAGCCTCAATCTTGGCCCGGGCAGACACCGAGAACTTTGCGACACGGACAGTGAGCGCCTGCGATAGCTCACCGTCCCCCAAAATCTTCACGGGCACATTCGCGGAGGGGATCAGGCCGGCCGCATGCAGGGTTTCCGACGTCACGGTGTCGATGCCCTCAAGCCGGTTGAGCTGGCCGACGTTAACCGGCGCGTACTCGCGCCGAAAAGGATTATGGAACCCGCGGGTATGAGGCAGCCGTTTTATCAGAGGCAACTGGCCGCCTTCGAAGCCAGGTCGCACACCGCCCCCTGCGCGCGCCTTCTGTCCTTTGGTGCCTTTTCCCGCTGTGGTACCCTGGCCACTACCGTCACCTCTCCCCACCCGCTTTCGCGCGTGCTTCGATCCTCTGGCCGGGGCCAATTGATGCAAGCGCATTAGACCGTTATCTCCTCCACTGCAACCAGGTGCCGGACTTTATTGACCATACCCCGGATATCCCGGCTGTCAGGGCGTTCGACGACCTGATGCAGCCGCCGGAGACCGAGGGCGCGGATGGTGCGCTTTTGGTCCTCTTTGTACCCGATGGCGCTCTTTTTCCAGGTGATGCGGAGCTTCGCCATGCCTTTACGTCCCTGCCGCGTTGATTCGCCGGGTCCGCTCGGATCTGGGGTCCCGGAGCTGCTTCAGCCCGATGAAGGCGGCCGTAACGGTATTGATGGGGTTGGAGGTCCCCAGCGATTTGGTCAACACGTCCTTGATGCCGGCCGCCTCCATGACCGCGCGGATGCCTCCACCAGCGATCACGCCGGTGCCCGGGGAGGCCGGTTTCAGCAGGACCTTGGCGGCACCGAACTGGGCCGTAACTGGGTGAGGCAAGGTATTCCCTTCCAACGTGATCCGCTGCAGGTTTTTCCGAGCGACCTGCCCGCCCTTCCGGATCGCCTCCGGTACCTCGTTGGCTTTCCCCAGACCCACTCCCACATGGCCCGCCTGATCACCCACCACCACGAGGGCCGTGAAGCTGAATCGGCGTCCCCCCTTCACCACCTTGGCCACGCGATTGATCTTGACAACCCTATCGCTGAGATTCAGGTCCCGGGGGTCCGGCCGGTCTCCGTTCACTTGAGATGTACTAGTCCTTGTGGTCACAATCTCCCCCATTGGGCCGAGCGCGAGTCCTGTGAAATACCCCTCGGATGCTGCGCGGCTCGCCCACTAGAACTCAAGGCCTCCGGCCCGGGCCCCCTCCGCGAGGGCTTTGATCCTTCCGTGATAGAGATAGCCGCCCCGGTCGAATACCACTTGAGACACCCCGATCGCTTTCGCGCGCGCGGCGACGGTCTTGCCAATCAGCTCAGCGACCTCAGACTTGCTTCCTTCCTTCTTCGATTTCAGCTCGGGTTCCAAACTGGAAGCGGCGGCCATCGTATGCCCCCGTTCATCGTCGATGACCTGGGCATAGATGTGAGTCAGGCTGCGGAACACGCAGAGCCTGGGCCGTTTTCCGGTGCCGGCGACTTTCTTGCGGACGCGCAAGTGCCGCCGGGTTCGGGCCTCTCGGAGGGTCTTGAGGCGCGACATCTATTTGGTCCCTTTGCCGCCCGCCCGGCCGCCTTTGCCGGCCTTCCGGTAGACCACCTCGCCCTGGTAGCGTAGTCCCTTGCCTTTGTAGGGCTCCGGTGGCCGCCACCGTCGCAGGTTCGCCGCCTGTTGCCCGACCGCCTCTTTATCGATGCCCAGCACTGCGACGCGGTTGTTCCCAGTGACCTCGAACCGGATGCCCGGAGGAGGATCCACCTCCACGGGGTGAGAGAACCCTAACTGCATCACCAGCCGCTCACCGTTCAACTGCGCGCGGTAGCCGACGCCGACTATCTCCAAGTCCCTTCGGAACCCGGCGGTGACCCCCTCGACCATGTTGGCCACGAGGGTCCGGGTGAGCCCGTGGAGCGCCCGGTGGTAGTCGCTATCCGAAGGACGATGCACTTCCACCGTCCCGTCCTCGATGGCTAGCTGCATTTCTGGATGGATGTCCCGCGAGAGGGTGCCTCGGGGGCCCGCCACCGCGACCCTCGCGCCCTTCACGTCAATAGTTACATCCGCAGGGAGTGTGATGGGGCGTTTACCTACACGAGACACTTCATCCCTCAACCAACTCGGTATTGCTCGCTTCGCTCGGTGTTACCATACGTAGCACAGGAGTTCGCCGCCAAGCTTGTTCCGCCAAGCCTCCTGCCCAGTCATGACGCCTCGTGGCGTAGATAGGATGGCGATGCCCAGCCCGCCATACACCCTGGGGATTTCCCGGCGGCTCACGTAGACCCGTAACCCAGGCTTGCTGACCCGCCGCAATCCCGATATTGCGGCGGTCTTCTTGTCCAGGTAGTTCAGGTAGATCTTGAGGCTGCCTTGGGCGGTGTCCCTGAGCATCTCGTAGTTTCGGATGAACCCCTCGTCCTTCAGGATCTTGGCAATATTGACCTTCATCTTGGACGCGGGCACGAGGACGAACTCATGGCGGGCCGAAGAGGCGTTCCGCATCCGGGTGAGCATATCGGCGATGGGATCGGTCATGTTCATAGCTGGCCCTACCAACTGGACTTGCGCACGCCCGGAAGCTGGCCTAGCAGGGCCAGTTCTCGAAAGCAGATGCGACAGAGGGCAAACATCCGAATGAACGCGCGGGGACGGCCGCAGCGCTTGCAGCGGTTGCGCGCCTGAACCTTGAACTTAGGGGCTCGCATCGATTTGACGATCTTGGAAACCTTGGCCATAAGTCTCCTGAGGGTTAGGCCGCCTTCGCGAAGGGCATGCCTAGGAGTTCGAGCAGTTTCTTCCCCTCCTCGTCGGTCTTAGCCGTCGTGACGATGGATACTTGCAGTCCTCGAATGCGGTCCACGCGGTCGTAATCGACCTCGGGAAAAATGATCTGTTCACGCAGTCCCAAGCTGTAGTTCCCTCGCCCATCGAAGGCCTCCGGCGAGACGCCTCGAAAGTCCCGGATCCGGGGCAGCGCCGCATTCATGAGCTTATCCAGAAAGTCCCACATCCGCTCCTGGCGCAGCGTTACCATCATGCCGATGGCCATGCCCGTTCGGACCCTGAATTGGGCGATAGACCGTTTGGCTCGGGTGATAACGGGCTGCTGGCCGGAGATGGCCCGCAGGTCGCTGGCTGCTCCCTCAAGCGCCCTCGCGTTAGTCAGAGCCTCGCCGAGACCGATGTTCAGGACCACCTTCTGGATGCGCGGCACTTGCATCACGTTCCCATAGCGGAACTCCTGCATCATAGCTTGGACCACTTCCCGCTGATACCGCTCCTTGAGGCGTGAGGAGGTCTTCTCCGCCGCAGGAGTGGCGTTCCTCCGTTCCGCCATGACTACTCGATGACCTCGCTACACTTACGGCAAACCCGTACTTTTGACCCGTCATCCAGCCTGGTAAATCCAACCCGCACCGGTCTGTCGCACTTGGTGCAGACTAGCATCAGATTCGAGAGGTGCAGGGGGGCCTCCTTCTCTATGATCCCTCCGGGTTGGCCGAGGCCGCGTGGCCGAGCGTGGCGCTTTACCATGTTCATGCCCTCGACAACCGCGCGGTTCTCTTTGGGAAGGATGCGGGCGATCTTGCCACGCTTTCCTCGTTCTCTACCGGCGATCACCAGTACGGTGTCGTTCCGTTTGATCTTGGCCGCCACTAGAGCACCTCTGGGGCAAGGGAGACGATCTTCATGAAATTTCTGTCTCGCAATTCCCTGGCGATGGGGCCGAAAACCCGGGTGCCTCTGGGGTTGTTCTGGTCGGTGATCAGCACCGCTGCGTTCTCATCGAATTTGATGTAAGAGCCATCCGGGCGGCGGTAGGGCTTGGCGACGCGGACCACCACGGCCCTCACCACGTCGCCCTTCTTGACGCCCGCTCCGGGCATGGCCTGTTTCACGGAGCCGACAATGACGTCGCCCACTGAGGCGTACCGCCTGCGGGTACCCCCCAGGACATTGACGCACATGATCCTTCGGGCCCCGGAGTTGTCGGCAACCCGCAGCATGGTGTACTGCTGAATCATCGACCGGTCCCCCCCGTCTCCTCTGCCTCCCCCTCTGTCGCCGCGCCGATCGACACCTCAGCCCGCCCTGGGAGAACTTCTTCCACCTCAGTCTGCCCGATCTCCTGAGGCTGCACCTGGGCCACATGGCCCCTGGTCAGGATCTGAGCCACCTGCCAGTGCTTTTCCTTGGAGATAGGCCGCGACTCGATGATGCGGACCAAGTCTCCCAGATTGCAGCGGTCGTGCTCGTCGTGGGCCTTGAATCGGGTCGTGCGGTTGAGGATGCGCCGGTACAGTGGGTGGGGCTTGCGGGTCCTGATCTCCACGACGACGGTCTTGTTCATCTTATCGCTGACTACCCAACCCACCGCGGTCCTTCGGTTCTCGCGCATGGCTAGCGGGCCTCTCGCTCTCGGGCAATGGTCATAATGCGAGCTATCTTGCGCCTAACCGTTGTTAGCTCCGCGGGGTTAGCCATCTGGCGGGTCGCGAGGCGGAACCGGAGGTTAAACAGCTCGTGGTGGGCCTCCTCCAACTGGCGCTCCAGATCTGCTTCGCTCAGGGCCCTTAGTTCCTCGGCGTTCTGGTTCATGATGCCTGCTCTACTTCAGGATGTCCCGTCGCTCCTGCACGGGCGACAAAACTAGTCGCGATAGGCAGCTTGTAGGCGGCCAGGGTAAGCGCCTCCCTGGCCATCCCCTCCCGGATGCCGGCGATCTCGAACATGATGCGGCCGGGCCGTACCACCGCCACCCAATGGTCTGGGGCACCCTTGCCGCTGCCCATGCGGGTTTCCGCCGGCTTGGCCGTCACAGGCTTGTCCGGGAAGATGCGGATCCACATCTTTCCTCCCCGGCGGATGTATCGAACTATAACGCGCCGAGCTGCCTCGATCTGACGCGCGGTGATCCAGGCCGAATCGAGTGCCTTCAGCCCGTAATCGCCGAAGGCCACGTCCGCGGCCCGAGCGGCCTCGCCCCGGCGGTGGCCCCGGTGAACCTTACGGTATTTAACTCGGCTCGGCTGCAACATTTCTCAAGAGTCCTGCTTCGGCAGGGGTCACTATGGTGGCGGTGGGAACTGGCTCCTGCGTGTCTTGCACCGGCCCAGGGGTCTCGATGACGCCCAAGGGCTCGGCTCGCTCACCCCGCTCTGGGAGGATGTCGCCCTTGTAGATCCACACCTTGACCCCGATGCGTCCGAGGGTCGTCCTTGCCTCCGCGAACCCGTAGTCGATGTCCGCGCGCAGGGTGTGTAGAGGAACCCTCCCGTGGCGGTCTGTTTCGCGGCGGGACATCTCGGAGCCTCCGAGACGGCCTGATGCCACCACTTTTATGCCAAGAGCCCCTCGCTGCAGGGACCGGCTCGCAGTCTGCTTGATGGCGCGGCGGTAGGCGACGCGACGTTGGATC
>CAZPYZ010000296.1:0-5874 GCA_964590215.1 uncultured Dehalococcoidia bacterium
CTTCACCCTCACCGGCATTCATGGCGGTCTCCGCCCCTACGCCAGGGAGGTTTTCGAACAGCTCAACAAGGATGGGCACCAGGTGTTCATCTGGTCGGGAGTCCGCGTCCCGTGGGACATCTACCGGGGTTTCGGGCTCGAGGAGTACATCAAGGGGGTGTACCTGAAGCCCCTGGAAGACCACCACGAACTGCTGTCCCTCTACAACATCCCGGTTGTCCCCGACTTCGTCATAGACGACAACGTCGGGCCGGTGGAGGCCTTTGGAGGTTATGTAGTTCCGCCCTATATCTATGTCGATGAACCAGACGATCACCTGTGGCGGGCCTACGAGAGGATAAGGGAGCAGGCGGGTTTTGGTTCGAATGGGCCCTCTATAGTCTCGGCGTGACAGCGTGCCACGAATCACGGGCCGATGTCCTTCCCGGTCTCTGGCGGCGAATCTCCGCCTACCGGAGGTCCCAATGACAAACGCCCGCCGGTGACCGTAAACCGAGCGGCCGGTTCGATCACCACCGTCCCCAGTCCTCCTCCCGTCGTGGTCAGAATCACCTGTTGGTACTCCTTGGCGGTCCCTATGACGGCGCGCTGGCGCTGGCTGTCTAGCTCGGAGAGCACGTCGTCAAGCAGCAACACCGGGTCCTCTCCGGTTTGCTCTCTGAGGTAAGCGCCCTCCGCCTGCTTCCAGGCTAGTACAGCGCTTCGCTGCTGTCCTCTGGAGGCAAAGGAGGCCGCGGCCATCCCGCCTATGCGGAATTCGAGGTCGTCTCGGTGGGGCCCGACGGTGGTTTGGCCGAGGAAGAGGTCCCGGCGACGGACCTCGCCGATCCTCGCCAGGAAATCCTCTTCGGTGTCTCCTTCGATGCCGCTGACGTAGGTGATGGATAGCTCTTCGCTGCTTCCTGGCGCCGGATGCGTCTTCGGGAAGCCCGCCCAGGCTGCGGTATTGCCTCTCGAGGGCGCGCTGATCTGCCGGTACGCGCCGGCTGCAAGCTGGGCAATCCGGCGGACCGCCTGCTGGCGCTGTGCCAGAATGGCCGAGCCGTGGCGCGCAAGGGGTTCGTCCCAAACCGGGAGCTCTTCCTTCCCAGCGTCCCCGTTGGCTATGCGCCGGAGCAGGTGGTTACGCTGTAGGAGCACCCGATTGTACCGCTGGAGGGCTCTCGGGTAGGCAGGGTCCATTTGAGAGAGAAGAATGTCCAGCGCCCGACGCCGGCCTGCGGGTGGTCCGATGACGAGATCGAGGTCTTCAGGCCGGAAGAGGACCACCCGCAAAGCTCCCAGCAGGTCCAGGGCGCGACGGTTGACGCCATTGACGCGTATCTGTTTCCTGACGGCGGTGCTTCGATGGTCGTTCAAGCCGGAGGCACGCGGTGACACTACCGTCGACCGCGCTCCCGCCAGGACGATCTCCAGTGAAGTCCCGTCGCCGTCACGTCGCACCTCGGCGGAGATCCGGGTGATGCCAGTGAGGTGGTCCTGGCCGGAGGGCCCGATGATCTCGGCATCGCTATTGGTGCGGGGGGACCGGGAAGTGGCAAGATAGTATACAGCCTCCAGGAAGTTGCTCTTGCCCTGGGCATTATCTCCCTGGAGGAGAATCAGGCCCGGAGGCAAGGACACGTGCAGGGCGGCGTAGTTCCGGAAGTTGACCAGAGACACCCGGCTGACGTACATACCGAGGGTATGATAGTGCGCTTGTTCTTGCTGGTTCTAGCGGCAGTCCTGCTCCTGGGAGCGGGCGGGGCCACCGCACAGAAGGCGGGAGAAATCTACGTCCTTACCTGGAAAGGGGCCGTCACGCCCGTCATGGCCGGCTATCTTGACCGGGGAATCCGGGCGGCCGAAGAGGGAGGCGCTGTGGCGGCCGTCATCCAGCTGGACACCCCCGGCGGGCTAGATAGCGCAATGCGGGACGTTGTCCAGCGGATTAACGGGGCCCGCGTCCCGGTAGTCGTCTACGTTGCGCCGGCGGGGGCCAGGGCCGCCTCCGCGGGCGCCTTCATCACCATGGCCGCCCACGTCGCTGCGATGGCGCCCAACACGGCCATCGGCGCTGCCCACCCCGTGTCCGGTGGTGGCGAAGAGATCAAAGGCCCCATGGCCGACAAGGTCACCAACGACGCCGTGGCTTATATCCGCGGTATCGCCGAGCTTCGGGGGCGCAACCAGGATTGGGCGGAGCGGGCGGTGCGGGAGAGCATCTCCTCACCAGCCGAGGAGGCGGTGCAAGAACGCGTGGTTGATCTGGTGGCCCCGACGTTGCAGGACCTGGTCCGGCAGATTGACGGACGGCAGGTGAAGCTCCTGACCAGAGAGGAGACCCTGCGCACCGCCGGTGCTGAACTGCGGCGCGTGGACCAGAACCCTATCGAGGCCTTCCTGGCTGCCATAACCGATCCTAACGTTGCCTACATCCTCCTCTCCATCGCCATGCTGGCCATCTTCCTGGAGCTGTCCCACCCGGGGGCCATCCTCCCTGGAATCGTCGGCGGCGTCTGCCTGCTGCTGGCCCTGTTCGCCCTGGGAGCGCTCCCGGTCAACATCGCGGGCCTGCTCCTCATAGGTCTCGCCTTTTTGTTGTTTCTCCTGGAGGTCTTGATCCCCTCCCACGGCATGCTGGGCCTGGGAGGTATCATCGCGCTGCTGTTCGGCTCCTTTATCCTGATGAGCGGCGCGCCACCCGACCTGCAGGTCCATCCGGGCCTCATTCTTGGCGTAGTCGCGTTCTTTGGCACCGCCTTCTTCTTCGTCAGCCGGGCGGTCGTGGTGAGCTGGCGCCGCCGGAAGGCTTCTTCGACGGCGGTGGAGGTGGGGGCCGAAGGGACAGCCAGGACTGCGCTGAACCCGGACGGCACGGTCCTGGTCCATGGGGAACTGTGGCGGGCCAAGGCGAGCGACGAGCGTATTCGGGCCGGGGAGCGCATCGTGGTCACCGCGGTGCACGGGTTTGAGCTGGAGGTTACTCCGCTAAGCCCTGCAACGTCGCCTCCCCCGCAAGGCAGACAATCAGGCGTCCATCGGCCCGTCTGACCAGCAACGCCCCCGTCTCATCGACATCCTCCGCGATCCCCTCCTCTACCTCGGTTCCTGTATCGACCCGGACGGCGTGCCCAAGGGTGGCCAGCCGCTCCCGCCATGCGAAATAGGGTGAGCCACCGGAGGCAGCCTCGAGGTACAGTCTGTCGAGGTGACGAAGCAGCGCCCGAGCGAGGTTTCCCCGGGACACGATGCGCCCAGTCTCAGCCCCAAGGCTGGTGGCAGGATAGGCCAGGCCCTCCAGGGACGCCGGATCGACGGTCACATTGATGCCGACGCCGAGGACGGCGAAGTCTGGTGTTCCACCTACCACCTCCCCTTCCACCAGGACCCCCGCGACTTTCTTTCCTCTCAGGAGAATGTCGTTAGGCCACTTCAGACGGGGGGAGAGGTTCGCCGCCTCTTCGATGGCGAGGCAGGTCGCCAGGGCGCCGGCCATCGACAGGATGGGGTAAACGGGGGGTGATGGACGCAGCAAGACGGAGAGCAGCAGACTGCCGCCGGGCGGGGCCTGCCAGATCCTCCCGAGGCGGCCGCGTCCGGAGGTCTGGTGGTCCGCGATAAAGACGGCGCCGTTCGGGGCCGCGGCACGGCCCGCCGCCTGGGCCATATCCTGGGTGGATTTCACTGTCGTGTAGAAATGAACAGATCGGCCTACGACGACAGTGCCGAGGCCACGCTGAACGGCTTCTGGGGAAAGATCGGATGGCATGGAAAGTTTCATCGGGCGCGGCTCATAGCACCGAAAAAGAAACCAGCCCGCCGAAGCGGGCTGGTGTTGCTAGGTCGAAACCCTAGCACGCAGACTCCTTTGGGGGCTAACAGCCGCCAAAGGAGGCGCTGCGGTACAGACAACTACGTTGGTGGTCCATACGCATCACCTCCTTTCAATGGCGCTACCCTACCATAGCCGGGGAATCTGGTCAACACGCCCAGCCCAAAGGAGCGCCGCACCGCTTTATTGACGTGTCAACGACGCGATTGGTAAACTCAGCATGCAGTGATCCGCCTCAGGCGGATATTTTCTTGAGGTGTCCCATTTACGCAGTTATCGAGAGCGGCGGCAAGCAGTACCGGGTGACCGAGGGCCAGGCCCTGGACCTCGAGTTGCTCCATGTCCCCGAGGGAGAGACGGTTGAGATCGACCGGGTGCTGCTGGTCCAGCCGGACGGCGGTGAGACCAGGGTGGGCCAGCCCTACGTCGAGGGCGCCCGAGTGACTGCCACCGTCGAGGGTGAGATTCAGGGGGATAAGATCATCGTCCTGAAATTCAAGCCCAAGACCCGGTACCACAAGAAGACGGGGCATCGCCAGCGGTACACCCGTGTCCGGGTTACGAACATAGAGGCAGGCTCGTGAGAGGCCCTCACCCAGAGGGGAGAGGGAACGCGCAAGAGGTATGGCACATAAAAAGGGCGTAGGCAGTTCCCGTAATGGCCGTGATAGTCAGTCCCAGCGGCTGGGCGTGAAGCGGTTCGACGGACAGGCGGTCCGGCCGGGCACTATTATCCTGCGCCAGCGCGGGACCAGGATCTTTCCAGGTACCAACGTCGGCCTGGGGCGAGACTATACCATCTTCTCCCTGGTAGACGGCAAGGTGAAGTTCGAGGCCGTGCCGCGAGGCCGTCGGAAGGTCAGCGTGTATCCTCATGAGGCGGAGCCCGTTGCGATAGCTCACGCGCCAAGACCTGTACCGGTACCGGAATTGGAGCCGGCGCCGAAACCGGTGCGGCGCCGCAGGACCACCGCGGGGGTCCGGGAAGCGGCCGAAGAGACGGGTTGAGTACTTTGCGGAAGCTTGTCGAAGGTCCGACCTCATGAAAGATAAGATCCACCCCGAGTGGGTACAGGCTACTGTCCACTGCCTCTGCGGCAACACGTTCACCATTGGCTCCACCAAGAAGGAGCTGCGGGTGGAGGTCTGTGGACGCTGCCACCCTTTCTATACCGGCCAACAGCGCATCGTCGATACCGCGGGACGGGTAGAGCGGTTCAAACGGCGGTTCAACATCAAGGATTGACGTCCGCAAGGTGAGTGCTTTGGGGCTGGGGCAACCCGGCCCTTTCTGTTTGGGCAGGCTGTTGTCAACGCCATGACCGCTCCTCAGCGGGTGTTCTACGGGGGACAGGCCGTCATGGAGGGTGTCCTGATGCGCGGCCAGAGCTACGCCTCTGTGGCCGTGCGGCGGCCCAACGGATCTATTGCCACCAAGATCGACCCCATTAGCCACTGGGCCCGTACGCCGCTGCGAAAGGTGCCTTTCGTGCGTGGCGTCATCATCCTCGCCGAGACGCTGGCCATGGGCGTGTCCGCGCTCCAGTGGTCGGCGAACGTCGCCGTCGACCAGGAGGGGGACGAGCTGTCTCGGGGCCAGATGCTGTTGGTCATCTCCTCCGCTCTGGTTCTGGCGGCAGGGCTGTTCTTCGCCACACCGGCTTTGGCGACGGGGTGGTTAGAGGACCATCTGCCGCCGTTCCTAGTTCACCTGCTGGAGGGTACCGTGCGGATCGCCCTCCTCTTGGCCTATCTCTGGTTCATAGGCCGGTTGCCCGACGTGCAGCGGCTCTTCATGTACCACGGCGCCGAGCACAAGACGATCCACGCCTACGAGGCAGGGGTTCCCCTGGACGTTGCCCACATCCAACCCTTCAGCCCTGCCCATCCCCGCTGCGGCACCAGCTTTCTCCTCACCGTCATGGTGGTGTCCGTCGTCGTCTTCGCCTTCGTAGGCCAACCACCGCTCCTCTGGCGCGTGCTCTCACGGGTGCTGCTCCTCCCCTTCATCGCCGGCGTCAGCTACGAGCTGATGCGGTGGGGCGCTACCCACCTGGGTG
>CAZPYZ010000297.1:0-5874 GCA_964590215.1 uncultured Dehalococcoidia bacterium
TGATCCTGGCCGACTGCGGGATGTAGGAGATGGCGAGCGCGACGACCACGTTGGTGGGGCTGGGCCCCAGGATGGCCATCAACACCAGCGCTTTGATGATCGCCGGGAAGGCGACCAGCGCGTCCACCAGCCGCTGGCCCAGCAGGTCCAGCGGGCCGCCGGTGTAGCCCGTCACCAGACCGAAGAGCGCGCCGCCGGTCACTCCCAGCGCCACTGCCGCCACAGCGACGGAGAGCGAGATCCGAGCCCCATGAAGCAACAGGCTGTAGATGTCCTTGCCCACGGGATCGGTGCCCAGGTAGTGGGCTGGCCCCGGATCCAGGTTCGCGGGCGCCGTCGCATCGATGGGCTCGTGGGTGGCGATAACCCCTGCCCCTGCCGCCAGCAGCAGCAGTGCGATCACCATCACCAGCCCCGCCAGCCCCGTCGGGTAGCGTCGGGCCCAGTGCCAGAAGGCCGCCCGCCGGATCCGGTCCCGCGGCCGGCTTCGGGGGAGTACCAACGCTTCGGTTAACTGTCGCTCGACCATTCACCCTCTGACAGCAGTCAGCTATCAGCCATCAGCTATAGGCAATTACCCAAGAGCCGCTGGTGCTGACCAACTGAAGGCTGACTGCAGATAGCTACTCTCAATGTGGCGCAGCCGCCCTCGGCGGTGTTGCCCTCACGAATACCTGATCCTCGGATCAATGAACGCATAGGACAGGTCCACCAGCAGGTTGATCACCAGCACCACCACGACGTTGAAGAGCAACAGTCCCTGGATGATGGGATAGTCCCGAACGCCGATGGCTTCCACCATCGCCTTGCCCATGCCGGGGATGTGAAAGACCGTCTCCACGATAACGGTGCCCAGCAGCAGCACGCTGAGTAGCCCGCCGAAGTGCGTTACCACGGGGAGCAGGGCATTGCGCAGGGCGTGGCGCAGGACCACCACCCGTTCCGCCAGCCCTTTGGCGTGCGCCGAGCGGATGTAGTCCTCCCGGATCACCTCCAGCATCTGGCTCCGCACCAGCCGCATCACCGTCGCGCCGCCGCCGAAAGCCACCAGGAGGGCCGGAACCGCGACCACCGTGAGGTTGTGCGCCGGGTCCTGGAACAGCTCCTTCCAGTCCAGGGGCGGGATCCACCCTACGTACCGGCTGAACACGAACAGGAACAATGTCCCCAGCCAGATGATGGGCACGCTGAGCCCCACGATGGAGTAAAACCGGATCGCGTGGTCCTTCCAGCTGTCCTGGCTCAGCGCAGCGATGATGCCCAGCGGGATCGACTGGGCGTAGATGAGCAGGACGATGACGAAAGCGAGCTCGATGGTGCGGGGGAACCGCTCCAGGACGATGTCTCGTACAGGCCGGTGCTCCCAGATGGAGGTGCCCAGCTCACCTCGGGCCACGGTCCCGAGCCAGGAGAGGTATTGAACAGGGAGCGGCTGATGGAGGCCGTACTTCTTGCGAAGCGCCTGGAGCTGCTCCTCCGTTTCCTCCCGAGTGAGGCCTGCCGTGGCCTCCGACTGCACCAGGATCGCCGTCGCGACGTCCCCTGGAACGAGCTTCATCAAGCCGAACATGATCATCGACGCGATAAGCGCCGTCGGGATCATGAGGAGGACCCGGCGGGCGATGTATTGGCGCATCAGTCAGCTATCAGCTATCAGCCAACAGCGATCAGCTCTTAGACCGTCAGCGCTGACGGCTGATCGCTACCTCCTCCCCGGCGCGTCCGGCCCCAGCCACGCCCGGTCGTCCGGTTGGTGCCCCGCGATCTGGAGGTATTTCCGGCCCTTGTTGTAGTCCCAGCGCAGGATGTTGTACTGGCCCCAGAACATCAAGTGAACGGGGTAGGACCCTTCCTGCAGGTACCGGTCGAACTCGGCTATCAAATCGGCCCGCCGCTTCGTGTCCACCGTTTTTTCCAGCTCTCCCAGCATGCGGTCGAAGGTCGCGTCCTGGTGGTGGGCGTAGTTGCGGGTGCCACGCGGCCCGATATAGCGGCTGAGCATGCCATCGGGGGCCTGGAAGGGAACCACGCCGCCGCGGTAGAGGATGTCGAAGTTGCCGTCCAGGTGGGCCTTCTGCGCCGCCACCTGCTCCAAAGACTGGAACTGGACCTCGAACCCCAACTGCCTTAGCTGGCTGGCCAGCACTTCCCCGCCGCGGGCCGTGTCGTCGGCGTTCTCGACGGTCACGTTGAGCTTGACGTTCCTCGGGTTCACACCCGCCTCGGCCAGCAGCTTCTGGGCTTCCTGGCGCGCCGCGGTCTTGTCGGGCCGGTGGGCCAGGTTGTTCTTCACCAGCTCCTCATAGGGCGTCCCGTACCTCCCGCCCCCTTCGGCCTTGAACGCCGTGGGGTTGATCCACTCTCCCAGGTCCCCTGCGCCCAGGCCCGCCTTATCGAGGAACTCCTTGCGGTCCCACCACAGGTAGAGGGCCTTGCGCACCTTCGGGTTGTCGAAGGGCGGGTGAGAAGCGTTGAACTGGATGTGGGGGAAGGAGACGCCGCCGACCTTTACGATTTGAGCTTTCCCGCCGTACCGCTTCTCTATCGCCTCCGCCTGTCTTGGGCTCGCCTCCCAGGTGTCGTCGATCTTCTTGGTCTCGAAGGCCGCGATCTGCGCCCCCGGATCGGAGATGACGAACAGCTGCTTCCCGTCCAGGAAGGGAACCCCCTCGTCCCAGTAGTCCGGGTTGCGGGCCCACTCGTAGCTGACCCCCCGCTGCCATTTGTCGTGGAGGAACCGGAAGGGCCCGGAGCCGATGGCGTTGTTGGAGAGGTACTCCATCCCCTTCTCCAGGCCCTTCTTGGGGACGATCATGGTCCAGTGGACGGCCAGGTTGTTCAGCAACACCGGCGTCGGTCCCTTCAACTTCATCACCAGGGTCTTGGGGTCCGGCGTCTCCATGGAGGCGACGTAAGGCTGGACGTAGCTGCGGGCGGGCGGGGCGCCCTCCTTGTAGTTGAGGAAATGCTCGTAAGTCGCCTTGACGTCCTCCGCGGTCACGGGGTCGCCGTCGTGCCACTTCGCCTTGGGCTGGATCTTGAAGGTCCAGGTCGTGCCGTCCGGGCTCATCTCCCAGCCCGCCGCGATGCCCTGGGTGATCCCGGTGCCGTAGGTCACGGGGTTGTCCCGCCAGTCCAGGTTCACCAGGCTCTCGTACACCCCATTGACCGCGATCATGGTGAAGGTCGTCGTCGGCACCACGAAGTTCAAGGACTTCGTGTCCGAGAGGCGGGCGAGGCGGAGCACGCCGCCGTATTGCGGCATGCCCTCCTCCGGGAAGAGCTTATACCGCTCCTCCGCGGTCTTGGAGGGCGGGGGTCCATCGCTCTTGGCGGGCCCGCTGGGGCCCGCGCTGGGCGCGGTGCAGGCCAATCCGAGGACCGCGAGGGCTATCAGGAACGGGACACGCATAGTGCACTCCTCTACGTTGTTAGCGGGATGGTACGGTATCCTGGCCCGACAAACAACCGGGAGGACCCGGAAGGGTATGACCTTTGTCGCATCGGCACCATGTAGGGGCAGACCGGAGTTTACCCTGAGCCCCGCCGAAGGGTGTCTGCCCTGGGTGCACAGGCGCGCCCCTATCGAAATTGGTGAGGGATTACGGGCGTTGGCTTCTCTTGACGGCAGCGCCCCCGGCAGGGTTGGTCCCTTTCTCTGCCCTCAGCCCAGGGCGTATGCAATACGCCCCTACACCATCCTGGGCACGCAGGCTTCCAGCCTGGCGTCACCCCGCAGGCGGTCCGATTTCCGGCCGCGGCCGGTCCAGCTCCTTCCGTAGCTCTTCCAGGAGTCCGGTCATCTCCGTCGACAGGCGGGGAAGCTGCTGAGGGGTTGCCTGCTCCATGCGAATGTGGAGGTCTTTGAGGCTCGCGATGAGGTCGCGTTCTTTCGGGGATTGGCGCTGAGGGCTCCTTAAGAAACTGCGCATCAGCTTTCTGTCCAAGGCCACCTCTTTTACTAACTGCGGCGCTTCGGCGTCCAGACGAGCAGACAACTCCTCGGCCCGATCGAGCAGCCCGTCTATCCGCTCGAGGCGGTCGTCGGTCCGTCGGCTACGATCCGCGTCCATGGCCTCAAACTCGGCCAGGATGGCGTCCATGTTCTCCAGGGCTTCATCGTGAGTTGATTTCATGGACTCCAGCCTAAGGAAGTACTTGATTTAACTGGATCGCTGCACCCCGGAGCGCTCCTGCCGCTTGCACCAAGCGGACCAACTCCTGATGCAGCATGATGACACTCTGCGCCTGAGACTCGGTATCTATATTAGCGGCCAAGTGGTATAGCCTCAATCTCGTGTCGTGCATGCTGCCGTTCGTTGCGTCCATTCTCTGAATAAGCTGTTGGACAGCCCGCCGCAGCCCTACGTCCGGTTCCGGTTCGGCCAAACGGTTCTCCTCGTCGTCTCTAGCGACGAACGTCGAGGCCCCCTCCATATCGAAGGGGCGTCCGTGTACGCGTCTGTCCGGCTACCCTTGCCAGTGGTGGGCCAACAGCGCGTGCTCCCCTTGACGGCAAGACCGCCCGTGGTCTGGCGCCCCGCCAGGGGGAGCACAGGTGCGTTGCCTCCCAACCCCAGGGCGTACGCAATACGCCCCTACACCATCCTGGTGGTGAAGCCTCCAGGCTTTGTGCAGGCCCCGCCGTCTGGGAGCGCAGGCGCCTGCCCCCCCGCCCGGTGCAGGCAAGCCTGCCCTGAGCGGAGCCGAAGGGATGCCGGCCGCACCCAGGGATGCCGGCGGCGCGTCAGGCGTGGGCCAGGTCGTTGGGGGTTCGAGATACCAACGCGGGCTCGGCGCGCCAAAGCCTTGCTCAGGCCCGTCGTCACCCCGCAGGCGGTCCGATTTCCGGCCGCGGCCGGTCCAGCTCCTTCCGTAGCTCTGCCAGGAGTCCGGTCATCTCTGCCGACAGGGGGGGAAGCTGCTGAGGGGTTGCCTGCTCCATGCGAACGTGGAGGTCTTTGAGGCTCGCGATGAGGTCGCGTTCTTGTGGGGACTGGCGCTCCGGGTTCCTCCAGAAGCTGCGCATCAGCTTTCGGTCCGAGGCGACCGCTTTTACCAGCGGTGGGTCTTCGGCGTGGATTCGGGCCGCGAGCTCGTGAGCCTGATCAGACAGCTGGTCGAGGCGGTCCTCGGTTGCAGGATCAGTGGGGGCGTAGGGGTCAGCCTGGAGGCGTTCAAGGGTATCGAGGAGTTCGCCCACGACCTGGTGATACTCCGCCTCCCAGGCCCGGACGGTTGCTGCCTTCCGCTTCCTGTTCATCGTAAACCATTATTAAGCATGATTGCGGCGTCACGCAGCACGGCAGCGGCCCGAACCAGCTCCGCAAGCTTCTGGCCAAGATCGACCGTACCCTCAGGCATCCCGCCGCTCTCGAGGTTCAGCACGAACTGGGAGAGGCTAGTTCGGGTTTCATGAAGGCTTCGTTCTAGCTCGTCCATCTGTCTGTTGAGGCGGGAAACAAGCCTTCCCAGTTCTTCCCGTGAGGACTCCGCTGGTTCTGCCAAACGCTTGTCCTCTTCGTGACCGATTCTAGCGGAATAAGGGTCGAGGACGAAGGCTACTGCACCACGAACCGCTGGGCGGGAGACCAGGCGATGCCGGCCCTTCGACAGGCTCAGGGCATGCCTTCGGCGCTGCCGGCCGGGGTGGCCTGGAGCCGCTGCCGCACTCGCCAGCAGTAGTCCCTGGCTTGAGGGCGTTGGCCCTTCGGCTGAGTTTATCCTGAGCCCAGCCGAAGGGCTCAGGGCAGGCTATGCCACCGTCCAGCTGTTGGGTGGCGTGGACTGCCCGCCATGAAGGAGGTTCCAGTACACGGCGGCCGTGGCTGTGCGGGGATCCAGGTTGAAGTTGGGATCGGCGCTCAGCTGGAC
>CAZPYZ010000298.1:0-5869 GCA_964590215.1 uncultured Dehalococcoidia bacterium
TTCGAGTAGGGGTCGCCGTGCGAGTAGGGGTCGCCGTACGGGTAGCCGTGGGTGTAGGAGTGCGGGTCGGTGTTGCCGTGCGAGTGGGGGTCGGGGGCGGAGTAGGCGTGGACGTCGGGGGCAGCGCGGTGGCAGTTGAAGTTGGCACCAGCGGAACAAGCACCGGAAGGGGCGAGGTCGTCGGTGTACGAGCCTGGGGGGTGGAAGGCGCGCCCGGCGTCCCGGTCGGGGTGCCTGTCGCCCCTCCCGCAACCGAGGCAGGTCCAGCGGGGCCCGGGGGCTGGGGCGCGCCTGTCGCGGCGGGGGCGGCTGCCGCCGGCTCCGATGCCAGCCGTTCTTGCAGGTTCTGATCCCCTGGGTTTAGCTCCCGCGCCGCCAAGTAGCTGGCTAGCGCGCCGCCTTCATCCCCACCTTGTGCGAGCGTGTTGCCCAGAATAATGTAGGCCGCCGCCAGCAGAGCCCTCACTTCCGGGACGTCGTATCCCGCGTCCTTGAGCGTAAGTAAGACCAGGATGGCCTCGCTCCAATTCCCCGCATCGAAAGCCGCCTTCGCCTCCTGCCATCGAGGGTCCTCATTGAGACCAGCGGTGCGAACGTCTGTAAGGTCGACGGCTGGGGTCGGGACCAATCTGACTCCAGCGGGTAGTACCACGGATCCCGTCTTGGGTGGACCCGAGGTTAGGGGCCAGACCGCCAACCCCCCGGCGGCAAGCGTGGCCAAGAGAAACAGGATCGCCGGTATCCCCCACCGGCGCAGTCTTGTATCCAGGCTTGGAGCGACCACAGGCTGCCCATCGCCATCTCCAGTCCATGGACTTGCAGCGATCGGCCCGGTCGTTTCACCACCCCCACTCAGCGCGCCGGTCTGCAACACCCGCGGAGAGGACGCCGCGCTGTAGGCATCCGGCAGCGCTCCCAGCCAATGGGACAGTAACGGGCAGGCATCGCAGGAAGCGCTGCCCCAGGCCTCCTCGAATAGGAGCGCCGGCGCCCGGCCCCAACGCTCACCCAATCGCCGTAGCAGCAATCGATACCGCTCGTCCTCCTTCTGCAGTTCGCCTCGGGAGAAGAAGCTGCTGCCCCAAGCTGCTTCCCGGAGCACACCATCGCACCAAGAGAGCACCTCCGCCATGAGGACGGCACCCGCAAACCGGTCCCCAGCTGGGGACCACGTGGTGCCCGCTGGATGCTCGTGCCCGCCAGTGGGGACCACCCCAGGTGGTTCCATTTCCGGTCCGTACAGGGCCTCTAGGTCAACCAGCGCCACGGGTGAGTTGTGGCTCGCCTGGTGACCTCCCAGGATGGGAAGAAGCACGTGACGGCCCCCCACCTGGCAATGGGCGATACCCCGGGACTCCATGCCGGCGAATAGGTGCGCCAGCCCTCGAGCAATACGAAGGGACTGCTCAGGCGTAAGCGTCCAGCCCTCGCGCACCACCTGTTCCCACGTTGGACCCTCCACCCAGGGCATGAGGATGGCGTATTCGCCCTCCGGGCGGAAGCCCAATGCGGTTTCGCAATCCTCCGGGCCAAGCACGGTTCGTTGGGCAGCCATCAGTCCCGGGCAGTCCGACCACCGTACTAGGCCAGCAGCCGCGGCAGCCACCCCGGCGCCATAGTAGCCGGCGCGCAGCAGTTTGAGCGCCCCGCGTTCCCCGGCGCTCTCGATCCTGAACACGGTGGAGGCGTGGCCTTCGTAGCGCCACGGCCCCGCTTCTGGCCCTGGCTGACGCGCTGCGTCCCAAGACCTGCCTCCCACAATGGCGGGCATCACCGGGAAACAGGCCGGACTAGTGGCGGTGATCACCTGAGCCGGAGCAGCGTCACCGCCCTCCGGCTCAGGGTTGGATGGGCTCGCCACTACCGTCGTTACCCAGAAAGGAAGCGGGGCACGTCTTCCTGATCTCTCCCCGGTCCCTGGGAGAGGGGTACCTCCTCACTCATCAACCGTGCGTTTCGTTACCCATGTCGGGTACCCCACTCCCTACACGTCGTAAGGCACGTCGTGCCAGATCTCCATCAGCACCCCGAGGACGCTGCGGGGATGATACCAGGCCACTCTTGAGCGGCCCGGAACCCGCTCCGGAAGCGTCCCGATCTGGGTGAGCCCGCGCTCGTTGAGGATCGCGACGGCACGCTCGACGTCGGGTGCATAGGGACAGATGTGATGAATGGCGAAACCCTGGGTGGCGAACCTTTCGACGAAACGACCAGTGCCGCTGCGCATGTCCTTAGGGACGCTCACCTCGACCTCCGTCTGGCCTACAGGCATGTCGAGGATGGTCACGGGATCGGATGCCGGAATGTTTGGGTCGTACTCCCGGCCCGTGGTGCGACCCGTTGCCGCTGGAGAACGACGCTCGTCGACACTGCAGCCAACCATCTCTACCCAGAACCCCTTGGCCCTATCCAACGTCTGCGCCCCTACCCCACAGTGGTGGATTTTGCTGAAGAGGCCTTCCCCCTGGTAGCGGGGGCTGACCACGTAACCATCGTCCGGCCAGAGCTGCAGGATCAGGCCCCCGGTCGTGTCTGGGTCGAAGTAAACAGGGCTCTTGCCGTCCCAGTCTTTCTTGTCTGAGGGAAGCCAGAACCTCACGCCCCCTGCCATGAGACGGCTCACGTCAAACTCCGGTGTGTCAGAAACCAGGGAGATGTGGTGGGCGCCACCATTGGGGCGCTCTTGCAGGAATTGGGCGACAGGGCCATCACCTGCCGGTTTGTAGACCCGGATGAACCCCTGGCCGAGGGGAAACTCTAGCACCCTTGCGTTCATGGTTGAGTCGAGGGCACCCTCCGCACCGGGAGTGCGATCCTCGTTCACCTTCAAGCCCCAACCGCTTCCCAGCACAGTCCGGGCCTTCTCCAGGTCATCTACAACGATTCCCATGTGGTGGACTTGTCTAAACATGCAGCTCCTCCTTGGGATAAGGAAGTGAGGAAATGGAGGGAAGGGTCCCTTGTCCTAACTTCCTAACCTTCCTGACTTCCTAACTTCCTTACTTCCCGGTACGTATCCCCGATCATATCGCTCTCCACGAATCCGGCATACTCCTGGTCCGAGTAGCCCAGGAGCTGTTTGTAGACGTACTCGTTGTGCTGGCCCAACAACGGCGCCGGTTCCCTGATATGCAAGGGGGTCTTGGTCATCTCGATAATAGGTCCGGGGTAGAGGTGGGTGCCTGCCTCGGGATGGCTGACCTCCTCCCAGAAGCCCCGCTCCCGCAGATGGGAATCGTGGAACAGCTCACTGGTATGGAGGACCGGGCCGGCAGGGATGCCCGCCTTTTGCAACAGGTGGAAGACGTCGTAATGGTCCCTCGCAGCTACCCAGCCGCTGATGATCGTATCAAGTTGGTCATGGTGCTCGTGACGCCCGCGGCTCGTTGTAAACCGGGGGTCCTCCGCGAGGCCAGGTTCGCCGATGACCTCACACAGCGCACGGAACTCCGCATCGGTGCCGCAGGAGATGGCCATCCAACTATCGTCTCCAAGGCAGCGGTACACGCCCTGAGGCGCCCGAAACGGATGCCTGTTGCCAAGGCTTCCTTGCACTCTCTCGTTCATGGAGTAGTCCATGAACGCCTGACTGAGGTAGTGGGTGACATTCTCCGCCTGGGACATGTCGATGCACTGGCCCCGGCCCGTACGGATCCGGTACTGAAGGGCGGCGAGCACGGCGAAGGCCGCGCTCGCTCCCGCGGCCGCGTCGGCTACGAACGTGGCCGTGGTCTCGGTCGGCCCGCTATCGCGGTAGGTCCGGAGTAGGGTATGGCCGATGACACCCTCCATGTTCACCGCGTAGGCCTTGAAGTGCCGGTAGGGCCCGGTCTTACCGAACGCGGGCAGGGAGATCATGATCAAAGCGGGGTTGACCTTGCTGAGGACACCGTAGGTGATGCCCAGATTGTCAACAACGTCGGCCGCGTTGTTCTCGATGAGAATGTCGCTCTGCTCGACGAGGCGGAAGAAGACCTCCTTGCCTTCGGGCCGGAGCAGGTCGACGGTGAAGCTCTTCTTGTGACGCCCAGTGGTGTTGAACACGCCGTTGCGGTTCCAGGGCTTCTGGCCCGGATCCTTGTTGGGGTAGTGGGCGCCACCGGTGCCCTGCAGCGCGGCGGGTGGGACGTAAGGCTGGCCACGGGTATTGATGTCCGGATGCTGGAGCGACTCGACCCTTATCAGCTCGGCGCCCATGTCACCGAGCAGGACGGTGGCGAAGGGGCCAGCCCACACCACCGTCATGTCGATGACGCGAAGGCCGGAAAGGGGTAGGTGCGGGACGCTCATGGCGCGCGACCGGCCTTCGGATTGTCATGGCCACGACAGTGGAGCGCAGGCGCCCTCGCCTGCGTGGGCGGGACCAATGGCAACGCCCCCGCATTTCCGCAGACGGTTGAGAGCGAGCGCTGCATACCTCGTCGCTTTACCTGGACAGCCCACGGCGCATGTCCATCAAGTCACACCCTGCTGACGCATCCGCACAAGGTCCTCCGTCGAGTAACCCAGTCGCCCGCACAGGACCTCACGGTTGTGCTCCCCCAGTAATGGTGCACGCCCGGGGCGCCAGGGCGTCTCGCCCATCTTGAACTGCGGCCCAGGGTACCTCAGGAGGCCGGCCACAGGGTGGTCGACCTCTACAAAGAACCCGCGTTCCTTCAGGTGCCGGTCCTGGAAGACGTCCTCCATGGTATTTACCGCGCCGGCCAGATAGCCAAACTCCTGGGCACGCTCCATGACTGCTCGTTTCGTGCGCTGAAGGGTCCACTCCAGGACGACCGCATCCACTTCGGCGCGGCGCTCCGGATTCTGGTAGAAGTTCTCGGGGTTGATGAAATGGGGGTCGGCCGCCATCTCCGCGCGATCGATCATCAAACACACCCGTTCCCACCAGTTAGGCTGGACGCCGGCGAACTGCACGTAACCGTCTGAGGTGGGATACACTCCGTTGGGTAGGATGCTCCGCATGTTTTCCCTGACCCGCCGGAAGGCCGGCTCACCGGAGTACTGGTAGGCCGCCAGGTTGGAGATGCCGCGGTCCTGGTTGCCCGCCTCGATCTCCATGATGGCCATGTCCACCTGCTGACCGATGCCGTGGATCTGGGCCCCGATGAAGGCCCCCAGAGTGGCGGCAGCAGCCACGTTCCCGGCAAAGAACTGCTGGACGGTCAGGGCAAGCTTGATCGGCTCGCGGTCCGGCATCCCCGTCGCCTGCATCACCCCACCCATCGCGTAGGCGACGATCTCTGTCATCTTGTAATCACGGTAGGGGCCGGTTTGGCCGAAGTTGGAGATGGAGGTCATGGTGAGCCGGGGGTTCACCCGGGCAAGCGCCGGATAATCGAGTCCCAGGGAGGGGAGGACCCTGGGGTGGAAGTTCTCTACCAGGATGCCGGCGCCCTCCACCAGCTGCCTCAAAATGGTTCTGCCCTGGGCGCTTTTTAGATTGAGGGTGATGGAGCGCTTGTTGGTGTTGAGGTGGAGGAACGGCCCGGAGGTCTCGGGGTGCGGCTGGTCGTTCAAGAAGGGACCAAGACGCCGGGCGGGGTCGCCACCGTCGGGGCGCTCGACCTTGATGACCTCCGCGCCGTAGTCAGCCAGGAGCTTGGTGCAATAGGGGCCCGCGATGTAGTGGGTGAGGTCGATGACGGTAACGCCGTCCAGCGCGGCAGGCATGGCGCAGGCATTGTACTAGCAGTGCGGCCGGAAAGCCGCACTCACCGGGGGGAGTTGGGCGAAACCTTCGTAGCGTGAAGCCGGGGTCTGGGGCGGAACGCCAGTGTTATCCGCTTTCCAGCCGGCTTTTAGGAGGATCTAGGCGCTTGCCGAAGCTGTATCGACAAAATGTTGTCGTTGTCGGCGCAAGCGC
>CAZPYZ010000299.1:0-5866 GCA_964590215.1 uncultured Dehalococcoidia bacterium
CGGGGCTGTCGCCGCGCTGCCCACTCCCAGGAGCTGGTGCTGTGCACCAGCAGGGTTGGTCAGGGGTCCCAGCACGTTGAACACCGTGCGGATGCCGATCTCTCGGCGGGGCCCCCCTGCGAACCGCATGGCGGGGTGAAAGGCCTGGGCGAACATGAAGCCGATGCCTGCTTCCCGGAGGCACTGTTCGACCTGCTCGGGGGTCAGTTCGAGCTTCACACCCAGCGCCTCTAGCACGTCGGCGCTGCCCGACTGGCTGGAGGCAGCCCGGTTCCCGTGCTTGGCCACCGTCGCGCCTGCGGCCGCCGCAACGAAGGCAGCCGCGGTGGAGACGTTGAAGCTACCCGAGGCGTCGCCGCCGGTGCCGCAGGTGTCCAGCAGCGGACCGGGGTAGCTCACCCGGTTCGCCTTGGCCTGCATGACCCGGGCCATCCCGGCGATCTCCTCCGGCGTCTCCCCCTTCAGGCGGAGGGCGGTCAGGAAGGCGCCCAACTGGGCGGGCGTTGCCTCCCCGGTCATGATCTCCTCCATGACCTGGGAGGCCTGCTCTTGGGAAAGGTCCTGTTTGTTGACCAACTGCTCTATCGCTTCACGAATCACGTTGCCCTCACCCTCACCCTCTCCCTCTCCCGAAGAGAGAGGACTGCTAAGGGACCAAGACCACCTTGCCAAAGTGGTCCCTCCCCTCCAGGTGCTTCTGTGCGGCCCGAGCCTCAGACAAGGGAAAAGTCCTGCCGATCACAATCTGCATCTGCCCGTTATTTACGAGCTCGAGGAACTGGTCCAGCTCGGCGAAGGCCGCGGGGTTGTTGTTGAGGTAGGTGGTGATGGAGAAACGGGATGCGGTGCGTCCTCCGTCCAGCGCCGGCGGGGGATCGGGGACCGGCCCGCCCGCGCCGCCGATGGAGACGAGGCGGCCGCCCGGCGCCAAGCATTGGAGGCTCTTAGTGTACACATCGCCCCCGACCATCTCGAAAACGACATCGACGCCCCGGCCGCCGGTCACCCGCATGACCTCCTGGACGAAGTCCGTCTTCTCGTAGTTGATGGTCTCGTCGGCGCCCATGTCGTGGAGGCGGCGGCACTTCTCGTCGCTGCCCGCGGTGGTGATGACGCGCGCCCCCATGTGGCGCGCGATCTGGATACCGACCGTCCCGACGCCGCTGCTGCCGGCCTGAATCAGGACTCGCTCGTCCTTGCCGAGTTTGGCGCCGTCCCGCAGTGCGAAGTGTGCGGTGAGCACGGTGGTAGGCATTGCCGCCGCTTTGGCTGGATCCACTCCCTCCGGGACCGGCCGGGTATACACTGCCTTGCACACGGCGTATTCCGCGTAGCCGCCGGTGCCGGGATGAGCCACGACCCGCTGTCCCGCCTGGAATCCCTGGACGCCAAGTCCCACCTTGGTAACCGTCCCGGCCAGCTCCCGGCCGGGGATGAGCGGCAGGTCGGTTGGGGCGCGCCCGGTGCCGCGCCGGAAGCCGAGGTCGGCCCGGTTCAGCGACGCGGCTTCGACCTTGATCTGGACCTCGCCCTCTCCGGGCTCCGGGACAGGGACATCGGTTTCGTACTGGAGGACCTCTTCGGTGGGGCCGAACTCGTGGATACGAATCGCTTTCATGGTTCACCCTCCTGTCCTGGCATCTCCTGTGCCTTCCAACTGCTCACGACTTACGTCAAGGTCTCGCAGTATGCGGTGCGGCTATCCGTCCGGCAGGTCCTGGTTAGCGTGCCGAGGGATGCTCGCCCGCCTGCCGCTCGTGGGGCTGATCCAGATATCGTGCTCTTTACCATATCTCAGGGGTTCCATCCCTAGACAGCGCAGCCGGCGGGTCAGTTCACCAATCCTCACGTGACCGAGACAGCAACTCGGGCGTTCACGGTCGATTCGGAGACCTCCGCGACCCCTTTCGGGAGCGGCTCCCGGCGTTCTTTGATGACCTCAAGGTGCATCTTGACAACTTCGATGATCTGCTCCATCGCAGTGGTCACGTCGGGCGCGACCACCCAGCATCCCTGGATGGCCGGAGCCTCCGCGAGAAAGCCCTCCTCCCAGGGCTTGATGACGACATCCACCCGGTGCGTTTTCATGCCCGCTAACCCTTTCCGGGAAGGAGGGGGGAATAGGTCAGGAAATTCCTCAACAGGTCCTTCCCGACAGCGGTCATGATGGATTCCGGGTGGAACTGCACCCCCTCCACGGGATGCTCCTTGTGGCGGACGGCCATCACTAGGCCCGTCACCGTCCAGGCGGTCACCTCAAGGCAGTCCGGCATCGTGTCTCTCAGGATAACCAAAGAGTGGTAACGGATGGCCTCGAAGGGGTCCGGCAGCCCGGCCAGTACTCCCTGGCCGGTGTGATGGATGTGGCTGGTCTTGCCGTGCACGACCTCTCCGGCCTTATCGACTACACCGCCGTAGGCCTCACCAATGCACTGGTGGCCGAGACACACCCCCAGAAGGGGGGTAGTCGGACCGAACTCTCTGACGATATTCACCGAGATGCCAGCCTCCCTAGGCGTACAAGGGCCTGGCGACAGGATGATTTTGCCAGGGGCCATAGCCTCGATCTCGTGGAGGGTGATCTTGTCGTTGCGGTGCACCTCCACCACTGCCCCCAGTTCGCTCAGGTACTGGTACAGGTTATAGGTGAAGCTGTCGTAGTTGTCGATGAGGAGGACACGGGAAACCACAGATTCCGCAGATGGCACGGATCTACCTCCCCGCCCCCCTGCGTGGTTCTTCGCCATTCTCAGAGGCTGTGGTGCTTCGTGACGCATGGCATCTGTCATTGCGAACCCGCCCTCGTGGCCTCACCCAATCCAACGACGATTCCGCGGGCGTGGCAATCCTTCAGCAGGCTCAGGACGGCGTCTGGGGCGGCGGCGACACTCCCTCGAGGCGCAGTGCCCCCTCCAACCCCGGATTGCCACGCCGGCAGGATCCTCGGGTCCAGCTTGGTTCGGCACACCGGCTCTCATTGACAAATCACAAGCCCCCGGACTGACGGGTCGCTTGTTCCGCCAGCTCTATCGCTTTCAGGAGAGCCTGAGCCTTGTTGACGGTCTCCTGGTACTCCGGTTCCTCCTGGCTATCGTAGACGATGCCGCCGCCGGCCTGCACATAGGCCACGCCATCCTTCAGGACCATGGTCCGGATCCCGATGGCGGTGTCCACGTTGCCGGAGTAGCTGATGTAACCGACGGCGCCGGCATAGGGGCCGCGCCGCTCAGGCTCGAGTTCGGTGATGATCTCCATGGCCCGGATCTTGGGGGCGCCGGAGACGGTGCCTGCGGGGAAGCAGGCCCGTAGCGCGTCGAGGGAGGTGAGGCCGGGCCGGAGCCGGCCCTGGACGTGGGAAATCAGATGCATGACGTGGGAGTAACGCTCCACATCCAGGATTTGGGTCACACGTACACTTCCCGGCGTGCTGACACGTCCAACGTCGTTCCTTCCCAGATCCAGCAGCATGACGTGTTCGGCCCGCTCCTTCTCATCCTCGCGCAGCTCCCGCTCGAGCGCGCGGTCTTCCTCATCCGTCTCCCCGCGCCGCCGGGTGCCTGCGATGGGGTGGTAGTCGATAGCGCCATCCTCCACCCGAACCAACATTTCGGGTGAGGTGCCGATGATGTGGAAATCCTTGAGGTGGAGATAGTACATGTACGGCGAGGGGTTCACCCCCCGCAGCGTGCGATAGATCGCGAAGGCGTCCGCGCTGGTAGGACGGGCGAAGCGCTGGGAAAGGACGACCTGAATGATGTCGCCGTCCACGATGTACTCCCGGGCTCGGGCGACCATGTGGGCGTACTGCTCTCGCTCGAGGTTGGATGCCACCACGCCCTTGCTCAACGGGGAGGCCGCGGAGAGCGCAGAGGATGTCCATGAGGGCTGTTCGCCCTTAGGGCGAGCGTCAGCAGGGAGGGGTTGTTGCAAGCGGTGGACGAGGCGGTCGATTCGGTCCGTTGCGGCGCGGTAGGAGGCCTCGAGGTTGTTCCCAAGGTGGACGTGACTGATGACCAGCATGCGATGCAGCAAGTGATCGAACACGACCAGGGTATCGGCCAGCATGAACAGCGATTCGGGAACGCCTATGGCGTCCTTCTCGTGCATAGGCACTCGCGGCTCGAAGTAACGGACCGTCTCCCACGCGAGATAGCCCACCGCGCCTCCATGGAACCGCGGCAGACCGGGGACCCTGACCACATGGCAGCCTGAGAAGGCCTCTTCCAGTGCGACCAGGGGATCGCCGTCACCCGTCCCCTGCAGGATGGTGGATGGTTCCGTGCCGATGAAGCTGTAGCGGCCCCAGCGCTCCCCCCCCTCGACGCTCTCCAGGAGGAAGGAGTAGGGACCGCGCGTCACCTTAAGGTAGGCCGACACTGGCGTCTCCAGATCTGCGCTGATCTCCCGGTAGACGGGGATAAGGTTTCCCTCCTTGGCAAGGGCACGGACCTGCTCAAGAGTGGGAGTATAACCGTCGGTCATGTGTACTTGAGCCTCATGGCAGAACGGACCTCCCCCATCGTCGCCTCAGCCACTTCCCGGCCACGGCGGGCCCCCTCCTCGAGGACTGCTCGGACGTCATCCATGCGGCCGGCATACGCCGTCCGCCGTTGCCTGATAGGGTCGAGGAGCTGGTTCAGGGCCTTCGCCAGTTTCTGCTTGACCTCGACATCCCCCACCCGGCCGGCCCGGTACCGCTCCTTAAGATCTTCAACTTCCGCGGCGTTCGGGTTGAAGGCGTCGTGGTACATGAAGACGGGATTGCCTTCGACATGACCCGGGTCCGTCGCACGGATCCGGGTGGGGTCGGTGTACATGCGCCGGACCTTCTCGGTGACGGTGGCCTCATCGTCGCCGAGGTAGATGCAGTTATTGAGGCTCTTGCTCATCTTGGCCTGGCCGTCGGTGCCCACCAGCCGGGCGACGCGGCCCACCAGCCCCTCGGGCTCCGGAAAGACCTCCCCGAACATGCGATTGAAGCGGCGGGCCACCTCCCGGGTCATCTCGATATGGGGCAGTTGGTCCTCGCCAACCGGCACCAGATGGGCCTTGGGGAGCAGGATGTCGGCGACCTGGCTGGCCGGGTAGTTGAAGAAGCCGAGGGTGAGGGTCTGGTGCTCCTCCTCCAGGGCGGCCATCTCCGCCTTCAGGGTCGGGTTCCGCTGCAGCCAGGAGAGGGGAAGCACCATACTGAGGAGCATGTGCAGCTCCGCGTGCTGGGGCACATAGCTCTGGACCATCCATGTGCTCCGCTCCGGATCGAGACCAACGGCGAGCCAGTCGAGAGCGACCTGGAGGACGGAGTCCCGGATGCGGTCGATCTCGTCCAGGTGGTCGCCCAGGGCCTGGTAGTCGGCGATGAGGAAGAAGCACTGGTACTCGTCCTGCAGGCGGAGCCAGTTCTCCAGCGCGCCGACGTAGTGCCCCAGGTGGAGAGCGCCGGTAGGTCGGATGCCGGTGAGTATGCGCTTGTTCCTTGTGGACATGCTCACATGTGTACCTGTGTACTTCCTCGCCGATCCAGATTCCATAAGAAAACGGCCTTCGCCTCTTATAGGGGCGAAGGCCGTTCGCGGTGCCACCCTATTTGGCCCGCCACGGGCAGGCCATCTCTCGTCGGGCGCTAACACGCCCTCGGCTGGGGTAACGGTGCCGCTCCGGTAGAGCCTACTGCGGGGAGGACATAAGGAAGTCAGGAATTGGGGAAGTTAGGAGAGTCCCCCTTACTTCCTGATTTCCTAACTTCCTCATTTCCTGCCCCTATTCGGTCTACGGCTCCCCAGTCCATTCGACCCCTGCGCACGTCCCGGGCTCTCACCTTCCCCCGGTTCTCTGTGCCGCCGCTGAGGGCTTACTAGTCTGGTTC
>CAZPYZ010000300.1:0-5857 GCA_964590215.1 uncultured Dehalococcoidia bacterium
CGCCCGGGGATGTCCGCCAGCGCCTGGGTGCCACTCGGGGAGGCCGGGACTGCCGTGACCGCCGTGCCGGCCGCTTCACTGCAGCGGATGGCCGACGGATGGTGCGTCTTCATTCCGCGCGACGAGCGAACCTTCGAGGTCCGCACCGTGGGCGCCAACCCCAGCGCCGCCCGCTACGCAGGCATGGCTATCGGCCGGACCTTGATCCTCGCGATGGCCTTGGCGGGCCTGCTGGGCGGGCTGGCAGGCGCAGTGGAGGTGGCCGGCGTCAACTACTATCACTCCCCAGCCTTCAGCGCCGGCTATGGCTTCGACGCCATCGCGGTGGCTCTGCTGGGGAAGGCCCACCCCCTGGGCGTGGTCCCCGCGGGGCTCCTCTTTGGGGGCCTCAGGGCGGGCGCGCCCCGCATGCAGTTCCTGAGCCAGATCCCTGTCGATGTGATCCAGATCATCCAGGCCCTGGTCCTGCTCTTCGTCGCCGCCGAACATCCGGTGCGGTGGCTCTACGGGAGAGTCACGGCGGGTCGCCGCCATCCCATCCCTGCCACACCCGTCGAAGGGGAAACGATGGCCGGTCTCCAGGGAACATCGACACGAGCTGTGCCCCCGGCGTCTTTGCCTCCGTGGTGGCCGCTCGCCGCCGGTCTGGCAGTGGTTGCCCTCCTGACCGTCATTCAACTGACGAGCCCGGCCTGGTCCACTGCCCTTGTGGCCATGCTCGGCATCGCCATTAGCCGCACAACCCCTCTTGCTCTGGGGGCCCTGTCCGGTATTCTGTGCGAGCGGAGCGGCATCACTAATATCGCGATCGAAGGGTTGATGCTGGCCGCCGCGTTCTTCGCCTTCTCCGTGGCGGCCATGACTCACAACCTTGCCGCTGCCCTAGCCGCCGGGCTGGTGGCCGGGGTCCTCCTTGCGGGCCTGCATGCGCTGCTTTCGATCCACGGACGAGTCGACCAGATCATCAGCGGCACGGTGGTCAATATCCTGTCCGTGGGGCTGACCGGCTACTTCAATCGCAGGTTCTTCCCCACCGGCGCCACCGGGGTTCCCCAACTGCCCGCTCTCCCGCTCCCTGCGTTGTCCCGCCTGCCGTGGGTGGGTCGGGTTCTCTTCTTCCACCAGCCCATCACCTACCTGGCCATGCTCTTGCCCGCTGTGGTCCACGTCGCGCTCTATAAGACGCCCTGGGGCCTTCGCACACGGGCCGTCGGGGAGCGGCCACACGCCGCAGAGAGCGCGGGGGTGAGTGTGCTGCCGCATCGCTACCGCAATGTCCTGTTGAGCGGAGTCCTGGCCGGCCTGGGCGGCGCCTACTTCACCCTGGAATCCGTGGCCCACTTCGAGCCCCTCATGACCAACGGCCGCGGCTTCATCGCCCTGGCAGCCATGATCTTCGGCAAGTGGAGCCCCCTGGGCGCCTGGGGCGGCGCCCTCCTCTTCGGCATCGCGGAGGCGCTCCCTGTGACCCTCCAGCTCCAGGGCATAGAGGTGAACTACTTTATCCTCGGGATGCTGCCCTATGTCCTGACCGTCATCGTGCTTGCGGGGGCGGTAGGTCGAGCCTCACCTCCCGCCGCCCTGGGAGTGCCTTATGAGAGGGGATGACGTCGTTGTGACCGCCGTCCCTAACATTGCCTACCAGAATGTGGAGCAGGCGCCCCCGCCTGTTGGGGCTTGGTAGACCCGTCCGGATGACAACCCCGCTCCTCCAACTACGGGGCATCACGAAGCGTTTTCCCGGCGTCCTCGCGAACAACGGGATAGACCTCGACCTGCATAAGGGTGAGGTGCTGGCTCTCTTGGGGGAGAACGGGGCGGGCAAAACGACCCTGATGAACATTCTGTACGGACTCTACGCACCCGACGAGGGGGAGATAGTCCTCCGGGGCGAAGGGGTCCGGATCGAGAGCCCGGCCCGGGCGATGAAATACGGCATCGGGATGGTGCACCAGCACTTCAGCCTGGTGCCAGCATTGACCGTGCTGGAAAACCTGATGCTAGGGGCCGAACAGCGCCGGGGACCGCTGCTAGACGAAGAGGGCGCCCGGGGGCGCCTCGCGGAACTGGCGGCGCGCTACGGGATTTCGGTAGAGCTGAGCGCCAGGGTGACGGAGCTACCGGTAGGGCAGCAACAACGGGTGGAGATCCTGAAGGCCCTTCAGCGAGAGCCCGCGATCCTGATCCTGGACGAGCCCACGGGGGTGCTAACGCCCCAGGAGGTGGACGACTTGTTCAGGGTGGTCCGGGAACTGGGCGCTGGCGGGACGGCTGTCATCCTCATCACACACAAGCTGCGGGAGGTCCTTGCAGTGGCGGACCGAATGGTGGTGCTGCGGGGAGGGAGACTGGTGGGAAGCGCGATGCGAGGGGAGGCCACGGAGGCATCCCTGGCGGAGTTGATGGTCGGGCGGGCGATCCCCGCCTCAGCATCGCAGGCGAGGGCGCCCTGCGAGGGCCCTCAGGACAAGCCCTTCGAGGGTCCTCAGGACAGGCAGGCGCCACCTGCTCAGGCGCCGGTGCTGGAAGTGGCTCTAGAAGGTGTAACTTTCACCGTTCGGGCAGGAGAGATCGCCGGCGTCGCGGGGGTCGAGGGGAACGGACAGACGGAGCTTGTTGAGGCGATCACGGGGCTGCGAGAGGTTGCGCCGGGATCCATCAGGCTGACGGGACAGGACCTGGCGGGGAGAGACCGGCGGCAGGTCATGGAGCTGGGGGGTTCTTACATCCCAGCGGACCGCCAGCGGCAGGGACTGGTGCTGGGGTACACCATCGCGGACAATCTGGCCCTGTGTGACTACCACCGCCCACCCATGGCTGCGGGGATCAGCCTGATGGTGCGGGCTATCATGGACCACGCGGCGCGGCTGATGCGGGCCTTTGACATCCGGGCGGGGTCGGTCCTAACGCCAATGAATAACCTTTCCGGCGGCAACCAGCAGAAGGCCGTGGTTGCGCGGGAGCTGTCCAGGCCAATGAAACTACTGGTGGCGGTGCAACCAACGCGAGGGCTGGACGTCGCCTCCACGGAGTTCGTGCACCGGCGACTGCTCGAAACCCGAGACCACGGTGGCGCGGTCCTGCTCGTCTCCACCGAGCTGGACGAGGTCATGACCCTCTCCGACCGCATCCTCGTGATGTACCGTGGACGGATAGTGGCAGACCTGCCGACTACAAAAGCCACCCGACAGGAGTTGGGGCTGCTCATGGCCGGCGCGTCCGGTTGATGCGGTACGGTTGGCTGGAGTCCGGCGGGGCGGAACCCCACCAGATGATTCCCTTCGGGTCGGCATGACGGCAGTTCCTGGATGACGAGGGACAGACGACTAGACTAGCGTGCTAGAATGCGCCTGAAGGCGGAGCACCACAAGCTGTAACGCTAGAGCCGGAGCCCTCGTGATGGCTAGAATCATCAGAGAGGTAGAAGTTGAGGGCAACCGCCTGACCGCGCTCTTCGATAGCGGCTCGAACAACACGTACATTAGGGGCGCGGTCGCGCCGCCTACCCGAATCCAGCTCAGCCGGCCATTTACCGTTGGGTTAGGAGGCGATACCAAGGAGATACGGGAAATCTGCGTTTTCGAGGGCGAGATCGAGGGGCTTGGGTTCGCGAGTGACAGCTACGTCATAGACGAGATCGGCACCGCGGACGGCCATCGGCTCGACATGATTGTAGGAGCCAGGACGATGGAGGGGTGGGAGATTAAGCTAGACCCCAGTAGCGGCGAGCTGGACCTGACCGGTCTCAGACGTCGCGAGTTTACCGAGTATTAGAGCGGCCTTCGCGCAGTAGCCAGCGGCTCTTCAACATCGCCCAACCGTCTACCCTGGTTTGAAGCCGCCCACCAGGGTGAGGTGCTTCCAGAAGCAGTCCACCGGCGCGAAGCCGGCCTCTCGCATGAACGCAAGGTGGTCCTCGACCGGGTCCATGTAGTGCGCGAAGCTCGTGGACTGTTGGGCGGGAGACCTCCGTTCCTCCCTGGCATCCCGAACTGCGCGGTAGCGGGCCCGCAGGTACTCGTCTCGCGGGTTCATCGTGTCAAGATTGAAGAAGCACCCACCCGGCGCCACGTGGTCGTAGATGGATTTGTACAGCACCCGTTTGTCATCCGGCGGCAGGTGATGGATGGAAGCGGAGGCTACGGCCATCTCGAAGGTCCCAGGATATCCGGCGGCAGCCCGTGAGCGAAATCACCCACGTGATAGCGAAAACGATCGCCGAAGCGGGCCATCCGTTCCGCCCCACCTCCATCATCGCATCCGACATGTCCAGCCCGACCGCCGACCCTTTGGGGAAGGCGTCCAGGATAGCCGCCGCCACCGGCCCGTGGCCGGATCCGATGTCCAGTACCCGCACGGGCGCCGATTGCTCGAAAGGGGCCAGGCCGGCCATGAGCCGCAGTACGTAGCCCCGCTCCGCCTCCCGCCGGTCTGTGCGAGACACGTACTCCTGGACCCGCTCCGGCTCCTTCCAGTGTTGCCCGTAGTCCTGAACTCTTTCCGTTACCATTGATGTGACCAAGAAGAATTGGGCGACGGATCGGCAGAGTGTATCGGCACAAGGCCTGGGCTGTCCGGACCGTGCGTACTGACCCCGGCCCATCAAGACCGATGTTTGCCTGGCTGGTTTCCAGGAGGGAACTGATCCGCGTGACCGGCTGTGAAGTGGATTCGTCGTAACCGGTGAGGGACGCGTCTGACCCTTTACAGGATCGTGATGACTGACCCACCCACGGCAGCGGACTTTCAGTCACGGGCGACCGTGGGAAGGTTCCCGCCTCCCGAGGGTACGAATCAACAGCGCCTCTGGCGAGGTGTCTCGGTTTATGATGAGGAAGGCCGGGCCCGGACGACGGCCCTAAGATACCCGGCATTGGGAACCTACATCGCGGCCCTAGAGGTTGAAGAAGGGGGCATATCCAATACGAACGGACCACCGGAAGTCCCGGCCATTACACGCTGTGGGCAGACCCAGCCGCCACGCACGGGCGCATGGCTGCGGACCAGTTGGAGCTGGGATGGGTCGATGATCAGGATGACGGCCGGGGCGAACAGATAGCGACGGGGATTGAATTGGCGAATCGGGCGGAGAATCAGCGGGTGGCCTGACTCCTCAACACCAGCTTTTCGAACCGGTGAAGGCGGTAGGTCCCATGGGGGTAGTGAGCGTCGACCACGCCACGGGAGATGAAGCCAGCGGACTCGTAGTAGCGGCAGAGGACGGCGTTGTCCCGAACGCAGTCCAGGCGGAGGTAGGGGATTCCGGCTTGCGCGGTGTGCAGCTCGGACCAGGCCAGAGCTGCCGATCGAGGCCGCGGCCGGCATGGGTGCGACGGACCGCGAGGTTATGAAGGTTGAGTGCCTCGCCGGGCGAGTCGTCGGGCCAGGTGTACGGGTCATGTGGGTCCAACCGTAGTGTGCCAGCGAGGTCCATCTCAACGTAGGCGAGGTAGACCTCGCCCCGGGCGATGGAGCCGGCATAGAAGCCTGAGTCGACGCGAAAGCGGCCCAGGGCCACTGGTTCGTGACACCGATGGTCCTGAGCCATGCGGTGACTCCTTCCAGGAGGTCGATGTATTGGGTCAGGTCGTCAGGCTTCGCCGGGACGAGCCTAAGGATCGCAGGGGAACGGCCTTCGAAAGCCTCAGGCAATGTTCCTATCCGAGCTTGAAACCGCCCACGAGCGCCCGGGAGAGGTGCTTCCAGAAGCAGTCCACCGGCGCGAAGCCTGCCTCTCTCATCAACGCGAGGTGGTCCTCGACCGGGTCCATGTAGTGAGCAAAGCTCATGGAATGCTGCGTGGCAGACCGGCGTTCCTCCCTGGGGCCGTCCCTCGCATCCCGAACTGCCCGGTAGC
>CAZPYZ010000301.1:0-5851 GCA_964590215.1 uncultured Dehalococcoidia bacterium
CCTCAACAACTTTCGGTGGCAACTGCCTGTGACACTACCGACCACGGGCCCGCCAGCGGTGCTGGCTTCGGAGTCACACAGCCTTGGACGGGTGTTCAGCGGCTGTTTCTATGACACCATACGGAACATCTTCGCTACACTGCCAACCCAAAACCAGGCGGCTCTGGCGACGGCGGCCTCGACGGGGGGCAGCCTGCTCATCGCGGCTGCCCGCCGCGCGCCAGAAGTTCCTCGCTTCTTCCGCGAGGTCGGCAGAGCGCTGGTGCTAGCCGATGAGACACAGAACGGAGGCAATAATCGGCTCGCGATTCGTGCAGCCTTTACCCGGCACAATATCGCGCTGGGCAGCGCGGCGCTTGTCTCGGCCTCCGCGGCCTTGGTAGGTCGGGCACCGCGTGTCGCCGCCTCGGCGAGCTCGGTGCTGGGTGCCTCGACACGTCGGGACTTACTGCAGCGTATCGATGCGGGGCACGCCGCCCGCCTCGCTGTGGATGTAGTTGACCTTGCGGACCAGCACGTGGCCCGGGCGGTTTACCGTCGTGAAATCTCACTGGGAGACGTTGACCAACGGCTCCAAGGGGTTGTGGCGCTGGGCGCTGAGACGACTCTGGTCGGTGCCTCAGGCAACCGGGCCGCAGTGATGGGTGCATTGCCTCAGGCGAGCGTAACCGTTGACGAGGTGCGTACCTTTGCTCGCACCCTCATCGACAACGACCAAATTGCCCTCGGCCACCGCAGGGCATCGGCCGTCGGGGCTCCCCCCACGGCCCAGGCAACGCACGCGATACGTACCCGTAGCGGCCGCAGGGTGCTGGTGCGGACCCGCTTCGCCTGTGGCTTTTCCGGCTTGATGGGCGGGGAGAGTTAGACCGCCGAGAAGCGCTTCCGCTTCAAGACCCGCCGCCCTTTGGCGTCGGTCTCAACCTGATGTGTGGCGCCCGGCGGAAGCGGGCCTGATTCGTACGCGATCTGGCGGTTGGCCTCCAACGTCTCGATTAAGTGGCGCGCCTCGGTTAGATCTTCGGCTGAACCCTCGTCTTGCTCGACGGTGTCAGGGCGCAGCTTCGGGCCTTCGCGGATCTTCTTAGGCATTTTGAAGGAACCTCTCTCAGCGTCATTCTAACATTCGGGCGGCACCTTCGTTCAGCGTCTCTGGGCTCCGACCTGCGCCTGCTCGCGGCCAGGCGTGCCGCCTTGCCGCGCCGCGCGTTGGGACAGCACTGGGATCGCGTGCTGCCAGCCGACCGGTCCTTAGAAACGCTACCAATCGTGGCGAAGGAGACGCTGGGCATGAAGTTGACAGCAGGACGTTCGTTTGACGCCTCAGGGGTGCTCCCGTTAGAGTGAGCGTGCCCTCACCCTGCCCCCTCTCGCAAAAGGGAGGGAAATTATGCGGAGGCCGCGCGATGCCTGTTGTTGACGCCGACACCCACGTCGTCGAGACCGAGCACACCTGGGACTACATGGACCCCGCGGAGGAGAAGTACCGGCCGGTTGCCGTCGGGCCCCGGGGCGAGGAAGGTCGTTTCTTCTGGTTCATCGACGGGAAGATCCGCGGGCTGGCCCGCACCGTCGTTACGGCCCAGGACGTCCAGAAGATGATGGAGATCACCGGCCGGCGCATGGACGCGCCGGAAGAGGCCCGCACGGGAGAAAACGTGCCCGTACGGCTGCAGCATATGGACAGGCTGGGCGTCGATGTGCAGGTGCTCTGGCCGACCATCTTCCTGGAACGGGTGGCGGACAAGCCTGAGGTGGAGGCCGCAGTTTGCCGGAGCTACAACCGCTGGCTGGCCGACATCTGGAGCCAGGGGAACAACCGGTTGCGCTGGATGGCAGTGTTGCCGCTGCAAACCATGTCCGAGGCGCTGGATCAGCTCGCCTTCGCCCAGGAGCACGGCGCCGTCGGGATCTTCATGCGGGGGATCGAGGGCGAATGGCTCCTTCACGACCCTTACCTCGACCGCCTTTACGAAGAAGTGGCCCGGCGGAACATGGTGGTGGGCGTCCACGCCGGGATCGGCAACCCGTACATGGCTGATGTGATGCAGCGCCGCAACGTGCCCGGCACCTTCTGGCGCTACCGGCTCACCGCCGTCGGGGCCTTCCACAGCCTGGTGATGGAGGGCTTCCCGCTGCGGCACCCAACCCTGCGGATGGTATTCGTGGAGCTGGCGGCGGCCTGGCTACCCTACGTGCTGAACGACCTGAAGCGGCGGCTGCCCCAACAGCGGGGGAGGCAGCTCCCCGAGGAGCCGCTCAAGGAGTACCGCATCTACGTGGCCTGCCAGTCCGACGACGACCTCCCGTACATCATGAAGCACGCGGGGACCGACAACATCATGATGGGCACCGACTACGGCCACCACGACCACGCCGCGGACCTGGAGGGGCTCCGGAACCTCGCCAAAGACGGCGGGATCAGCCAGGAGGTCTATCGTAAGGTCGTCGACGAGAATCCGACCCGGGCGTACGCCCTGAAGGTCTAGGCGTATGTCCAGGACGCTCGGCGACTACAAGGTCGTTATCAGACGTGATGACAACGATACCTTCGTTGCTTACCTACCCGCACTGGGGAGCTGCCACACTGGGTGCCGGCTGCGAGTGGGGCTCTGGCAGAGTTAGCCAATGTGTTCGATATGATCCGAGATGAGTATGAGGAGGAATTCCAGCGGCTCCGGTAACCGGCCTCGATGAGCTTTGACCGCGGCCTGATCCTCGACCTGGACGGGGTCCTGGTGGACAGCGAGCCGCTGTGGAACGAGGCCGCGATGATGGTTTTTAACCGCCTGGGAGTCCACATCACCCAGGAGCAGGTCTCGGAGACCATGGGGATGTGGATCGGGGAGGCCGTGGCCTGCTGGTACGCTAAGACTCCCTGGCCGGGCGCCTCCGTCCAGCAGGTCACCGAGGAGTGGGTGAGGACCGTCACTTCCCTGGTAAAGACCCGGAAGGGCCCAAGACCTGGAGCCCTTGAGCTGATCAAGATGGCCCGGCAGCTCGGGTGGCCGGTGGGCGTCGCCTCCTCCTCACCGCTGAAGTACGTCCAATCCGTGGTCGATTTCCTCGGGCTAAAACTGGACGCGGTGCACTCGGCGGAGGCGGAAGCCTATGGCAAACCCCACCCTGCGGTCTTCCTGGCCGCCGCGGTTGCCATGGGGGCGCCGCCCCAGGGCTGTGTCGTCGTCGAAGACTCCCCGCATGGGGTCATCGCCGCAAAGGCAGCGAGGATGCGCTGCATCGCCATGCCCGACCCCCGCCTGCGAGACCGCAAAGAGTTCTGTATCGCCGACGTCAGAGTGTCCTCGTTGACGGAGGTCACCAGGGAGATGCTGGTGGGGTAGAGGCGCGTAGGGGCGTATCGCATACGCCCCTACGCTGAGTCCTCACCCTCTCCCACAAGGAGAGGGGAAAGTCTACCGGCGGCACCACCCAAAAGGGTTGTGCTCCGGATGGCGTCCACCTTGGCCCAGGTAGATATGCCGAGGAGAAATCAGCTCCCCGTTCAGCTCCAGCCTGAACCTAATGCATCTTCCCTCGTCCACCTGGAAGTCCACGCCATCCCAGGCTCGGTACGTGTGGAAGTCCAGCAGTATCGCGTGCTCGTTGTGGGCCACTGAGAATTCATCGCCATCTTCCAGCTGCACACCGCTGACCTCTTCAAAGCTGCCGTTGGTATGGAGCCAGGCGGTGAAATGGTGCCCCTCGCCGGGCCCGTGGGTCCTGAGGTGCCAGCCATCCTCGTTGCGCCAGATGTAGTACCCTGCCGGCGCCTCCCGCCGAGCCTCCTCCGTCTCCACATCAGGCTCGCCTGCCAGCGCCGGCATCGCCGCCGTGGTCATCAGCGCCAGTGCGCCCAGGGCTGCCACAAAGTTCTTTCGCCACATTGTTCTTAGTTCCTCCTTCAGAGTTGAATCAGCTCTCCCAGCTCCCTCAGGGAGAGAGCTAATGGGTCATTTGTCGTGGCCGTAATCACCCCGCCCCGGATCGGTGGGCCCGCCCCCCACCCTCGGATGCTCCGCGGCTTTCCTTCCCCAACCCGCCAGGCCTTCCGGCTGAACTCCTGACTTCTTGCCACGGCGGGGGTTGCCCAAAGTCACGAGCACGACGAGGGCCACTACAGTAGGACGTCTCCCCGCTACCGGGCCGCCCTCGGCTCCCGGGCCTTCGGCCGATCCGGCCGCTGCTGTTCCTTTTCCCGCTCCGGGGGAGCCCCTGCCCTGATAAACCCGGGATCGAGCTTGCCCTCCATGGTGTACTCGTAACCCTCGCGCCCCTGGACCTTGATGGCCACCAGCTTCGACTCCACACTGAACTCAGCTGTGAATCGGACGCGGGTACGGGTACCGTCGGGCCGCCACAGCCCGCCACCGCCGGCGGCCTTCACGATGCCGTCCTCCACCGTAAGCCGCCGTACGGCGCCGTTGTAATATCCGTGCTCACGGGAGTAGAAACGCAGGTTCCCCCCTGTGCGCTCGTCTCCCTTCGCTGCCCTAAAATCGACGATGGCCTTGTCGCCGTCCGCTTCGTTGAGCAGGCCTATCGCGATGGCTACCACCTCGGGCCGGTCCTTCTTGTCCTTGGGCCGGTCGGGCTCCTCCGCGTAGGCCGTGCCAAGACTGAACAATGTCGCCGCAGCTACCACCGCCACGGCTATCGCTAACGCCTTTCGCATCTTTTGTGTCCTCCGGTGTTTTTTGTTTGGGAGTGCGCTCTCCATTCAAGTAGTCGAATCCGCTCGGGCGAAATGTACGGGCGAGGGGTGTGATCCTTATCACAGGGCACGGGCGTACTTTCCGGCACTGGACGCCGACTATAGAGTGAGGACCCGTAAGGCAGGGGATCACCGCCCCGGCAAAAGGACAAGGTTTGGAGCAAACGCCGGCCGGCATTCCCGGCCTCGTGGAGCGGGCCAAGGGCAACGATGCGACGGCCTTTGCTGAGCTGTATCAGCTCACCATGGTCCGGGTGTACCGATACCTCGCCGCCCGCATCGCCGCCACCGAAGAGGTGGAGGAACTGACTCAGGAGGTCTACCTGGCCGCGCTCCAGGGGCTGGACCGATTACGGGCACAGGACGAAGCGGGCCTGCTGGCGTGGCTCTTCCAGATCGCCCGGAACAAGCTGGCCGACCACTTGCGGCGCCGGTACCAGCGCCCGACCGTCCCATTGGACACGGCGGCGGAGCGGGTGGGAGACGGGGCGGTGGGGCCGGAAGAGGCTGCGGCCCGTCATGAGAACGTCAGGGAGGTCAGAGAGGCGCTGGGCCATCTGACCCAAGAGCAGCGGGACGTGGTTATCTACAAATATGTGCTGGGGTACGACAACGAGCAGACGGCGCGGCTGGTGGGGCGGAACACCAATGCCGTGAACCAGCTGCACCACAGGGCCCTGCGGAGCCTGCATCGCCTGCTCGAGGGTGCCACGGGATGACGCCGACGGGACACGTGCTTTGCGGCGCGCCGTCCTGAGGCTCTCGCAGGGCCCTCGCAGGAACGGGAGGTGGCGGAATGGCTTTGGAGAACGATAGAGGATTCGAAGCAGCACTGGCGGACTGCTGCGCGCGGGTGCAGCAGGGCGAAGCCCTGGAGACCTGCCTGGGCGGATACCCTGCGGCATACCAGGAAGAGCTGCGGCGGCTGGTACCCCTGGCCGGCGGCGCGGCCCGGCTCGGCTCCGACCCATCGCCCCTCTTCAGGGCGCAGTTGGAGCAACGGCTCATAGGGGCGATGGAGGCCCGCAGGGTCTCACGCTCCTCCGGTTGGCGGGGCTGGCTGGCGCCCGCGCCTGCTTTCCGCCTGGCGGGCGTCGCCTTGATGCTCCTGGTGGTGTTGGGCGGAGGAGGCGCCGG
>CAZPYZ010000302.1:0-5831 GCA_964590215.1 uncultured Dehalococcoidia bacterium
GTTCCGGCGAGATCACCCTGACGGTCGCCGGAACACAGCACTCGCTACAGGTGTCCGATTGGAAGGGCGCCCCCACCAACCCCTACACCTACGATGAGGTGGCGGAGAAGTTCGCTCGCTACGCAGGCCCCTCACTCTCACGCCAGGCCATCGAAGAGGTCACGGCGCGGGTCGCGACGTTCGAGAGAGACCCGGATACCAGCGCTCTTGCCCGCCTCATCTCGACCAGAGCAGATCCCCAGCCATAAGAAACCAGACCGCGCAACCCTGTGCGGAAGAGCAAAGGGAGGCAGCCATGACGGCGGCGATCAGCCAAGAAACCCTCAGCGAGCAAGTGGCCGGCTATGCCCTCGGCCTCCAATACGAGGCGATCCCCCCGGAAGTTCTGGACCGGACCAAGCAACTGTTCCTGGACTTCCTGGGCGTCACCTTGGGCGGCCGCTCTCTTGCTGAGGCCGGCCCCGCATTGATCCAAGGCGCGTCGTGTCTGGCCGGAGGAGCGACCGGGCCCTGCACGGTTGCCGGGGAACCGCAGTGCTACCCACCCTACTACGCTGCCTTCGCCAACGCCGCCCTGGCCCACGCGATGGACTTCGATGACACCCACCGTGACGCAGTCATGCATCAGGGCACCCCCCTCTTTGCAGCCCTCCTCGCTGGGAGCGAGGTGGCGGAATCCTCCGGCCGCGAGTTTCTTACGGCAGCCGTTGCGGGTTACGAGATCGGAGGCCGGCTCGGCCTTGCCCACGGCAACCGAGTCCATCTCCGGGGCTTTCACCCCACCGCTACGACCGGCATCTTCGCCGTGGTCGCGGCCGCCGGGCGCCTCGGGGGCTTTGACGAAGGGACGATCCGGAATGCCCTCGGCCTCGCGCTGAGCATGTCTGCCGGGTGCCAGCAGTTCAGCGAGAGTGGGGGCGACAACAAGCCGGTCCAGGTGGGCCTGGCCGCCCACAACGCCCTCTACTGCCTGGTCCTCGCCAAGGCCGGGGTCAGGGGCACGGGGCTACCCCTGGAGGGCCGCTTCGGCTACTACGCGACTTATGCGACGGAGGGGTCGGACCTGGGTGGGCTCAGTTTCGATGGCCCGCCGGCCCAGGCGCTTCAGGTAGCCGTGAAGCCTTACCCCTGCTGCCGGTGCAGTCACGCTGCCATCGACGCGGTGACCTTACTTACGGCCAGGGAAGATCTCATGCCAGAGGAGATAGAGGCGATAGAGATCGCGATCCCGCCGGTGGGCTATCAGTTGGTGGGCCAGCAGCCCGACCTTAAGCGACGGCCTCCAACCGTCGTGGATGCCCAGTTCAGCATCTACTTTGCCGCGGCCAGCGCGGCCCTGGACCGGGCATATAGCTGGGATAGCTACCAGAAGCTAACGGACCCTCGCCTCCATCGGCTCATGGATCGGGTCTCCGTCTCTCCTTCCGAGGACATAGAGGGCATGGGCGCCAAGGTCGCCCTGGTCTCCACCAAGGGCAGTTGGGACCTAGCGGTCGCCTTCCCCAAGGGTGAGCCAGAGGTACCCCTGGGCTGGAGGGAAGTCGAAGCGAAGTTCCGTTCGCTGGCGGGACAGGGCCTCGATCCGGGGCGGATCGAAGCGCTCATCGGCCGAGTCCACGAACTGGACAAGCTGGCGCGGGTCGGTGAACTGGCTGCGTTGCTGCGCCCTAGCCTATAATTGGGCTCAGGGCTTGTGGCTTTCGTAGCGCGGGGGCTTGTCCGGCTTGTCCCCCCCTCCCTTGCGGGCCACAAGGACCCGCTCTACTGCGCACCGCCCTATAATTGGGCTCACCTTTAGAAGCAGGAGGAAGACCATGGACCGTGCCCTCCTCATCGGTACCTCGAACGGATTGTACCGAGCTACCCGCAAGAACGGCGGCTTTGAGGCCTCTCTCGTTGGCCTGAAGGACACCGGTTTCATCCGCTCTCCCGTGGTCGTGGATAGCAAGGACCCGAACCGGATGTACGCGGGTGCGACCCGAGGCGGTGTCTTTGTCAGCGAAGACGAGGGCAAGCGCTGGCGAGAAAGCAACGCGGGTATCATCCATCGGGACGTCTGGTGCATCGTCCAGCACGCTGGCAGCGGCAACCTCTATGCCGGGGCCAGCCCCGCCAGCGTCTACATCAGCAAGGACCGGGGTGAGACCTGGCAGGAGTGCGAGGCTCTCGGCCGCCTTCCCACGACTAAAGGCTGGACCGGCCCGCAACCCCCTCACGTCAGCCGTATGAAATGGCTCGACGTATACATTGACGACCCCCGACTCATCTACGGCGCCATCGAAGAGGGGTGGGCTGTGCGAAGTCGCGATGGGGGCGACAGTTGGGAGCAGATCGACAGCATCGACCACGACGGGCACATGATCGCGATGATGCGGGACAACCCGTCGATAGTCGTGGCCACCACCGGCAAAGGGATGTTCCGGAGCACCGACGATGGCAAGACCTGGGCCGAGGCCAACCGCGGCATCGAGGGCCGTTGCTACACGCCTGCTCATCTGGTACTCCATCCGAAGGAGGCGAAGGTGCTGCTCACCGCGGTAACCGGGACCGGGCCTGGCGGATGGGCCCGACAAGACCCGGACACCTCCTTCTGCCGGAGTACGGATCAGGGCGCGAGTTGGGAACAGCTGCCCGGAGGATTACCCCATCCCACCCCAGTTCCCCGGTCTCTGGCGGTGGATCCTGAACAGCCGGCAACCTTGTTCGCCGGGATGTTGGACGGGTCCGTGTGGATGAGCGAGGACGGAGGCGAATCTTTCCGGTCCGTCCTGACCGGCCTCCCCCAAGCCACCAGCGTCAAAGTGATTCACAGCTAAAATAGAAACCACAGATTGCACAGATTTGAAAAAATTGGCCTCTCTCCCCCTCGCGGTTGGTGAAGTTGGGGAGGGGGGCCAATAATCTGCGCAATCTGTGAAATCTGTGGTTCCCCGGAGAAGCCAGTGAACATCCACGTGGTACTGGGCGACATTGCCACCCAGCAGGTCGACGCGATCGTGGTCAATCTGTTCGAGGGGGTGCAGCGGCCGGGGGGCGCAACGGGGGCGGTTGATCGGGCCCTAGGGGGAGCACTGAGCCAGCTCATCGCCGACGGCGACCTCAAGGGTAAACCTGGCGAGATGGTCTTGGTCCATACCTTCGGGAAGATCCCTGCCAAGCGGGTGGTCGTGGCCGGCCTGGGCAAGTCCGATAAATTCAGCGTGGATAGCGTTCGCAAGGTCTCGGCCGACGCGGCCCGCTTCCTGCGACGTCACAACTGCCAGCGCGCCGCCACCATTGTTCACGGCGCGGGGATCGGCGGGTTGGAAGCCCGCGGGGCCGCCCAAGCCCTCGCCGAAGGCGCCATCATGGGCTTGTACCGCTTCCAGCGGTACAAGCGGTCCAGGCAGGACGACGACGAGAACGACACCAACGAGCTGCAGGAGCTGCTGGTGGTGGAGGGGATGAAGGAGCGGGTGCCTTCCCTCGAGGCGGGTATCGCTGCGGGCAGAGTTCTTGCAGAAGCCACTAACCTGTGCCGCGACCTGGCCAATGTGGGCGGCAATGACATGACCCCTATTCACCTGGCCGATGCCGCCCGGGACACTGCGGAGCGCCACGGGCTGGAGTACCGCGCCTTTGACAAGGCCGAGATGGAGGCTATGGGCATGGGTGCGCTGCTGGCGGTGGCCCAAGGCAGTGCTCAGGAGCCTCGGTTCATCACGCTGCGTTACCGCTCGCCTGAGGCCCCCTCGGACAGACCGCCTGTCGCGCTGTTGGGCAAGGGCGTCACTTTCGACTCAGGGGGGATCTCCATCAAGCCTGCCGAGGGCATGGAGAACATGAAGGGCGACATGTCCGGTGGGGCCGCGGTGATCGCCGCGATGGGCGCCATCGCTCAGCTTCGGCCACCCATCAACGTGGTCGGCATCGTGCCGGCCGCGGAGAACCTGCCCAGCGCAACGGCGTACCGGCCGGGCGACATCGTACGTGCCTCCAACGGCAAGACCATCGAGGTGGTGAACACCGACGCCGAAGGGCGCATGCTGCTGGCCGACGCGATCTGCTGGGCCAAGCGTGAGGGCCTTTCGCCCCTGGTGGATGTCGCCACCCTGACGGGCGCCTGCGCAGTGGCCCTCGGGCCCTTCTACAACGGGATCATGGCCAACGACCAGAAGCTGGCCGACAAGGTCCTGGCCGCCGCCAAGCGCGCCGGGGAGCTGTTCTGGCAATTGCCCCTGACCGACGAGTACAAGGAGCTGGTGAAGAGCGACGTGGCCGACGTGCGTCAGACCGGCACCAGCCGCAGCGGCGGCGCCATCAGCGCGGCCCAGATGCTCCACGCCTTCGCCGAGGACACCCCCTGGGCGCACCTCGACATCGCGCCGACCTACCGCTCCGACCGTGACCGCGGCCCCCTTGTGAAAGGCCCCACCGGCGTCGCCGTGCGGACGCTGGTCGCGTTCGCGCAGATGCTGGCGGAGGAAGAGTAAACTGGATTCGCAGCGCGGGCTTCAGCCCGCTTGTAGGCGGAACCAATGACAACCCAGAAGACCCTGCTGACCGCGGAAGACCTCTACGAGATGCCCATGCCCGAGGGCAGATCGGAGCTGATCGATGGAGAGCTCGTCGTAGTGGGACCTGAAGCCTACGAGTCAGGCGAGGTCGCCGCCGAGGTGGCGGGCCAACTGAGGGATCATGTTCGCCCACGCCGCCTCGGTCGCGTAATTACCGGCAACGTCGGGTTCATCCTCCGGCGCAATCCAGACCGGATGCGAGCCCCCGATGTCGCCTTCATTAAGGCCGACCGCCTGCCCACAGGCGATCAGCGCAGACGGTTCCTCACTGGTGCCCCGGACCTCGTGGTCGAGGTGGTCTCTCCAAGCGACAAGGCGGCCGACGTCCACGCCAAGGCCCTGGAATGGCTTTCCGGCGGTGCGGCCCTTGTGTGGGTCCTGTTCCCGGACACCCGTACCGTCATGGTGTACAGGCCAGAGCACGAGGTGAGACTGCTTCGAGAGGACGACGCACTGGATGGGGAGCCCGTGCTGCCAGGGTTCACCGTCTCCGTCCGGGAGCTTTTCGCCTAGAAGCAGAGCTCCACATCCTCTACCACGTCAGGGATCCCCACTACTACCGGTACCTGGACCCCGCGGCCGAAACGGCCAAGCGCAGATAGCCAGAAAGGGTTTTCAGCAGGCCGACAAGGGCGCAGGGTAGGCTAGACGCGTCCCACCAAAGCCGGTAGGCGGCCTGTGGCCGGCCGAACGGCATTGAGATCGCGCCCACGTACCGCGCAGACCAGGACCGCGGACCTCTGGTCAAGGGCCCGACGGGCGTTGCCGTCCGGACCTTGGTCGTGTTTGCGCAGATCCTGGCCAAGAAGAATAACGAGTCCAGCTGAATCAAAGGCTATCCGTACGGCAGGGGACGTGTCCCTTGCTTTTTTGTCTCGCGGTATCATTCCTGTTACCAACGTAGAATGCAGGTCGTCATTCACCCTGCGGCGACAGCCGAGTACCCCACCGACCCTCGGGAAGCAGTGGCAATGGACCATGCGATAGCAAAACTGCGCGAGTTGGGCGACCAGCTCGGTTTCCCGCATACGAGCGCCGTAAGGGGCTCCCCCGGTTTGCGAGAACTCCGGCCGAGGCGGGGACGCAGTCCCTGGCGAGCTTTCTTCCGGCGCGTTGGAGAGGTGATCGCGGTTGGTGCGTTCGGTCCGGAGGCAGCCGTTGATCCACGGGGCTTTGACTCGGCAACGGAGCGGGCGCAAGTACGAATAGCGGCGTATGAAGCGGAGGCAAGGAACGATGGCGGAGAAATGGATCGACAGCGACGCTCTCCTGGCT
>CAZPYZ010000303.1:0-5827 GCA_964590215.1 uncultured Dehalococcoidia bacterium
GTCATGGCCGACCCAAGGGCTGAGTGCTGGAAAAACGCATCGGCGAACTCCTGCCACCCCTGGGGGTCCTTCCATAGCAACTGTACCCGCGCCGGACCGCGGACGTAGTCCTCCAGGGCCTGCATCCCTCCGGAGTCCAAGCGTCCGGCCAGTTCCTCCCAGCTCTTCCGATACCCGACGGGGTCCGTGCTTCCGGTCCCGGCGCCGGCGACGATCAGTGCCCGCGCCATCTCCGGGTACTTCAGCCCGAAGGCCAAGGTCACCGCTCCCCCCATGGAAAGCCCACCAACGTATGCCTGTCCAATCCCCAGGTGTCGCAGCAACTGGCACAGGTCTTCCACTGTCTGCTCTTGGGAGTAAGCGTCGAGGCTTTCCAGCACGTCCGTTGGAGGATAGCCTCGCGCGTTCCAGGTGATGACTCGGTAGCGCCGCCGAAAGAAGCGCACCTGCTCCGCCCAGCTGCCGCTGTTGCCCGCGAACTCATGGCACAGGATGAGGGGGAAGCCCTGACCCGCCTCTTCGTAATAGATGTTCACTCCGTTGATGGGGGCTTTCGGCATCTTGTCTACTCCGGCTCGGCCCATTCACCGCTGAAGACCGTCTCCGCAGGCCCGGTCATGAATACCTCCCCAGACCCAAGCCAGCGAATGGTCAACACCCCACCGGGCACCCGTACCTCAACTGCATCCTCGGTAAGTCCCAGGCGCCGGCCCACCACCGCGGTGGCGCAGGCGCCGGTGCCGCACGCCAGCGTCATGCCAGCCCCCCGTTCCCACGTCCTCATTCTGATCCGCTCCCGGTCCAGCACCTGCGCCACGTGAAAGTTGACCCGCCGCGGGAACAGTTCGTGGTGCTCCACTTTCGGTCCCAACTCTGCCAGGGGGAAGCGATCTGGGTCCTCGGCGGAGAAATAGACAGCATGAGGGTTCCCCATAGAGACACAGGCGATGCTCAGGGAGGCGCCATTAACCTTTAGCGTGTAATCATGGACCCAACCATCCTGAGCAGCGGGCGCGGACACCGGCACGTCTTCAGGATTGAAGGCTGGCGCACCCATGTTCACTGCCACCGCCTTGACGCGCCTTTTATGCCATACCGGCCGCAGCGCCAGTACCCCCGCGCCCGTCTCGGCCGTGAACTGCTCCCGAGATCCAGGCACAATACCCTGCTCCAGAGCCAGCTTCGTGAAGCAACGGATCCCGTTGCCACACATCTCCGCCTCAGACCCATCCGGGTTCCACATGCGCATTCGCAGGTCGGCGATGGCGGACTCCTCCAGCAGAATCAGTCCATCTGCGCCGGCCCCAAAGTGCCGGTCACACATCCGTCGCGCCAAGGCGCCCCAGTCCCGCTCAGGCAGCCCCCGCCCGTCGATCATGACGAAGTCGTTCCCCGTCCCGTGCATCTTTACGAAATACATCGTGCTAGTCCCTCCCGTAGAGCCGGACTTCCGGCATAGGAAAGTCCCGGACGTTGAGGGTTACAAGCATCAGGTTCTCCAAAACTGCGGTGGCGGCAATCATGGTGTCGATAGGTTCCAGTGTCTTGCCCTGGACCCGGTAACGCCGCCAAAACTCTGCGGCTAGGTCCGCTACACCCGCCGTTACCTCGAAAGTGTCGAGCGCGTCAAGCAGGCTCAGCGTCGAAGAAGACTCCCAGGGACGCATTCCTGATAGGACTTGGAACCTTGTAAGCACCGAGATGCCCAGGGGGCCCTGAGTTCGCAGGTTGCCAACCAACGAAGCAATCTCAGGTCGTCGCCCCCGCGTCAACCAGATGACCACATCGCTATCCAGCAGGAACATCGCTAGACTCCGCTTGGGACTCCTGCCAGAACCGCTCGATCCTGTCCGTCCAGCCTCCCCAAAGTTCGAGTCTCCAGCGCTGGTAGTCTTCGTCCGTCATCAGATCAGGGTGGTCTTCATCTTTCCAGGCACCGATAGCCTGCTTGATGGCCCGCTCTTGCCGGAGCATCCTTAGCTTGTACGCGGTCGCTTCCGCGATGAACTCGCTGCGCTCTCGTGCCGGCACCAGCTCCCGTAGCTGGTTCAGCACCTCCCCAGGGAACATCACGTTGGTCCTGACCTTCTTGGCCTTTACCATGGAGGGCCTCTTGGATGTAAAGCAGTGTGGATAATTATACATCGCAACAGCCCGGCAGAGGCTTGGCTAACTCCCTCGCGAGGGTCTCGACCACATCCGCGTGGTTCTTGATAACGTAGAACCACCGGATCGACGGATCCTCCAGACTGAACCAAGTGTATTGCTGCCGGGCATATCGGTGCGTTTCATATTTGATCCGCTGAACGGCCGCGCCGAAGTCGAGTTCCCCTCGCAGAAATAGCCCTAACTGGCGGTAGCCGATGCCGCTCAGCGCGGGGAGATCCCACGTGTAGCCACGCCCCACGAGGCTCCGCACCTCGTCAAGCAGTCCGTGGGCCATCATCTGGTCGACGCGGGCATCGATGCGGCTGTAGAGAATCTCCCGGTTACAGGTCAGCCCAACCTTGCGCACCTGGAAGGGGGGAGCCGTCGCCGATTGCTGATCTGAGAACCGCCGCCCCGTCTTGTGCCAGACCTCTAGGGCCCGGATGACTCGACGAATGTTCCTTGGGTCGATGCGGGCTGCCGCTACCGGATCCGCGGTCGCTAGCTCCCGATAGAGGAGTTCTCCTCCCTCAGCTCTGGCTTGGGCCTCCACCCGCCGCCGGAACTCCGGGTCCGGGGGAATCCCCGGGACTGCCAGCCCGTCGGTAACCGCTCGCACGTAGAGTCCGCTGCCCCCCACCAGCAGGGGAAGCCTCCCCCGCGCAAACACATCTTCGATGGCGGTAAGCGCGAGCTCCCGGTAATGGGCGACCGTGAACTCCTCGTCCGGCGAGACCACGTCGACGAGATGGTGCGGGACCCGCTGGCGTTCCTCCTTCGTGGGCTTGGCGGTGCCGATGTCCATATAGCGGTACACCTGGCGGCTGTCAGCGGACACAATCTCCCCACCCAACCGCTCCGCCAGCGCCAAAGCAACAGCGCTTTTGCCCACGGCCGTCGGCCCCACAATAGCGAGGACCAGGCCCTTGCCTGCCGCCCGCCTACTACTTACCGCCTATCCTCCAACACCCTCGACGCCGCCCGCACGATGCCCGCGAAATCCGCCGCACGAAGGCTGGCCCCGCCCACTAACGCTCCGTCCACATCCGGCTGGGACACGAACTCTTCAATATTGTGGGGCGTCACCGAGCCGCCGTAGAGGATGCGCAGTTCCTCCGCCCGGGCCGCCGAATATCGCTTCGCGAGCTCCTCTCGGATGAGCGCGGACATCTCCTCTGCGGTCTCGGCGGTCGCCGCCGCTCCCGTGCCGATCGCCCAGACCGGCTCGTAGGCGATCACCAAACTTAGGTCGAAGGACGCGGACCATAGGGCTTCCCGGACCTGGCCGGCCACCACCGCCTCAGCCTCCCCATCGTCCCGCTGTACCTTGTTCTCTCCTACGCACAGAATCGGGGCCAACCCGTGGGCCAGAGCCGCGTCCACCTTCTTGGCGATCTCCGCGTCCCCCTCATGAAAGACAGTCCGGCGCTCAGAGTGCCCCAGGATCACGTAGGTGCACAGCCCCCGGAGCATGGGTGGCGATACCTCACCGGTAAAGGAGCCCTTCTCCTCGTGGTACATGTTTTGGGCGCCCAGCGCGACCCGGGACCCCCGTAGCACCTCGCTGACGGCTGCCAAGGATACGAAGGGAGGCGCCACCATGACCTCAACGCCTTGCACGCTCGCTACCTCCCCCACTATCCCGGCCGCGAGGGCGCGCGCCTCCTCCAGTGTCGTGTTCATCTTCCAATTGCCGGCTATCAGCGGCACTCGTGGCACGCCCCACCTCCCCAATCCACCTGAGATAGCGCTGAGCACGCAGAAGGAACCAGCCGCGAAAATACCCCCTCCCGGGGGTTGGTGGGCCCGCCCGGCCACCCCCGGATGCTCCGCGGCTGGCGGCCTCCCCACCCCAGCTTTCCATCCTCAGTGGCGCCGCCGTGCGGCATGACCAATTCTTCAGGCAGACCGTGATCTCTGCGCGCTCTGGGGTAAGACATCAGGCACCGAACTTGGCCAGCTTCCCGGCGTGAGCCATGGCCAGGGGCATCACATCCGTCGCCATGAACCGCCCGAGCGCCCCGTTGCGGCAGTCCCGCTCGTTGAACGCTCGGACATCATCCGGGTAGAAGCCGGAGCAATGCAGCAGGAAGGGAACCGGGTGCCAGCTGTGGGCCTTCATGATGGATGGCGTGGAGTGGTCCCCCGTCACCATCAGCACCTCCGGCCCCAAAGACCTCAACGCCGGGATCGCGTCGTCCAACTCCTCCAGGGCTCTGACCTTCCCCGCGAAGTTCCCATCCTCGCCGGCAGAGTCCGACCATTTGTAATGGATGTACAGGAAGTCAAAGTCGTTCCAGATCTTCCGGGCGACCTCGATCTCGTCGTGCACGTTTTTGCCGCCCTTGAATACCTGCATCTTCGCAAGTTTCGAGAGCCCCCGGTACATGGGATACACGGCGACGGCGCCTGCCCGGAGCTTGTAGACCTCCTCCATGGACGGCATCTGCGGCAACTTGGAGAATCCTCGCAGAAGCACCATGTTGGCGGGTCGTCGGTCTTTGAGGAGTCTGGTCGCCTGCTCGACGAACTGGTTGGTCAGCCTGGCCGCACGCTCCGCCTCCGGCCGCCGGGCCTCGACCACCAGAGGAAGCATGCCCTCTCGTTGCGGGTCCGTTTCAGTAAGCCCCTCTTCAAGCCCTTCTCCTCGCAGCACAAACAGCCAGCGATAACCTTCCACCGGCTCGACAAACACCTCTGCGCCGTCCAGCTTTATCTGGCGCAGGAGGTCGCACAGTTCGGCGCACAGATCTGTCGGAATGCGCCCCGCGCGCCGGTCCGTGATCTTGCCATCATGCCCAACGGTACAGAAGTTGCCCCGAGCCGCGAGGTCATGAGGGCCCATCTCGAAGTCCACTCCAAGGGCTTCCAGCACACCACGGCCGATGTCGAATACCAGCGGGTCGTAGCCGAAGAGGGCCAGGTGTCCTGGTCCGCTGCCCGGCGTGATGCCGGGAAGCACGTGCTGCACGACGCCACAGATGCTTTCGGAGGCCAACTGGTCCAGATTGGGAAGCCGGGCCACCTCCAGCTCACTCAGACCATCCGGACCAGGAAGGCCGCCCAACCCGTCCGCCACAAGCATCACGATCTTGCTGTCGGTCTGCACCGACAGCTCTCTCATGAGGTCGAGATTAGCCATGCTTACCTCCCGATACTGATTTCTGTGGAGGGATCCGCCCCTTCCCCGGCCGCCAGTTCGGCGGCCATTTCCCCGGCTTATAGGCTGAAAACCCGTTCGCCCGCAGCAGTTCGGCTACCTGGTCCGCCTCCGGGATGCCCGGCAGGTCGACACCTTGTCGGACACCCAAGATCTCCACACCCACCGCGGTGCGGTCCTTCGTCTGGTCGATGAAGACATCACCGCCATTCCTGGGCGCATTTCGGGTGTCGACCGACTGCTGGTCTGAGAAACGGATATAAGCCGCGTTCGCTTCCGGATCGAGTTTCAGCTTCATCAAGTCAAGATCGGCCATCGCTGCCCTCCGTTCGCACTCGCTTTCGGACGAGGGGACACTCGCGCCCTCTTCGGCCTACCCGCCGGCTCTAAGGATCGGGAAGCCCTCCCGCCTGAGCAGTTCTCCGACCTGATCCGCTTCCGGCACCCCTGTCAAATCAACTCCCCGCCGTATCCCCAGGATCTCGACGCCCGCGACGCTACCGTCCTTCGCATAGTCGA
>CAZPYZ010000304.1:0-5814 GCA_964590215.1 uncultured Dehalococcoidia bacterium
TGCGTGATGCGTGGTGCGTGATGCCTGACCGCTCCGCCCCTTACGAGTCACGTATCCCGTATCGCATTACCTCACAGCGCTTCCCCGAAAGACCGGCTCAGCCGGATGAAAACGAGATAGCCCACCACCAGCGCAAAGCACGAGGTTGCCGCGGTCCTGGAGAAGAACGTCCAGTCCGTGATGGACCCATAGTAGAGCAGGTCTCGGTACGCCGCGATGAACGAAGCCGGGGGATTCAGGATGTACATCAGCCGGCTGTACACGGGAAAGACATCTTCGATTCGGTAGAAGATGGGGGTGAGGAAGAACCAGGCCAGCATCAACGTCTCCATCACAGAGGCCGTATCCCGGTAGTACACGTTGACCGCCGACAGCACCAGCGCAATCCCGATGGTGAACACCACCTGGACGGCGACCACCAGGGGCAGCAGCAGCACCGCTCCGGTGAGAGGCACTTCGTAGAGGAGGACCATGAGCAGCAGCGCCGCCAGCGAGAAGATGAAGTTCACGGTGCTGGATAGCACGAAGGAGATGGGGAGCACTTCTCGTGGGAAGTACACCTTCTGCACCAGGCTCGCGTGTCCGACGACAGAGTTGACCGCTCCCTGCAGCGCGGTGGAGTGAAGCTGCCAGGCAAGCAGACCCGTCAGGATGAAGACGGGGAATTTCTGGATGGAGTTATTGGGAAGCAGCACGGTAAAGACGATGGTGAAGACCGTCATCATCATCAGAGGGTTCAGCAGACACCAGAGGAATCCCAGCACTGAGCTCCGGTACCGAAGCTTCAAGTCCCGTACCACCAAGTTCTTGATCAGCTCTCGGTAGTCGTACAGCTCCCGGACCCGGTCAACCAGCTGCATGCCCCTAATTCCCCGCGCGCCATTCGGTTCCCATGCCTTGTAGGGGCAGACCGGAGGTTACCCTGAGCCCACCGAAGGGTGTCTGCCCTGGGCTCACACACACGTGCCGCCCCTAGGAATCCGTCAGTTCGTCATAAATGCGCACCAGCTCCCGCCCTACAGCGTCCCAGGAGAAGCACCTAACCGCCCGCGTCCGCAGCTCCCAGCCGCGGGATTCTCGCAGCTTTGCGTCTTTTACCAGGGCGCCAATACAGCACGCCAGGTCGGCAGCGTCTCCAGGGTTGGCGTAAATCCCCAAGTCCCCCAGGATCTCCCGCGCCACCGGCGTATCGAAGGTGACCGTCGGCAGTCCCGCCGCCATGTAGTTCAGCAGCTTCCCGTTGCCCTCGGTTTCCGAGAGCTTTGGCGAAATCGCGATGTCGCCCGCCGCCAGGTACAGGGGGGCGTCCTGATAGGGAACCCGGCCCGTGAAAGTCGTGTGGCCGTCAAGCCCCATCGCTGACGCCTGGGCTCGGTACGCCTCCTCTCCTGGGAACCCCATGATCAGGAAATGGACGGGCTGCCCGGCCGCCACCAACTGAGAGGCCGCCTCCAGCAGCAGGCCCGTTCCCTGGTAGGACGCTAACAGCCCCAGATACACGACCACACAGCAGTCCTCGGGGATGCCCAAACGCGCCCTTACTGCCGTTGCGCCGCCTAGTTCCCACCGCGGCCGGAAGACCTCAGTGTCTACGCTGTCCGGGAGGGTGCACACCCGCTCCGGCGGGTACCCGAACTCCCGGACCAGCACCTCCCAGGCGTTATGGGAGCTCGTGATGATCCGCTGCGCACCGCGGTTAATGAGCCCCTCCAATCGGTACAGAGGCCCGAAAAAGAAGCTCTCCCGGCGGAGGAAGCGATGGTCCAGCATCTCACTGGTGAGGCTGCCCTGAAAGTCGAACACGAGGGGTACCCCAAGGAGCCGGCTCAAGGGGTAGCCGATGAGGGCACCTTCGTGCAGGTGCGCGTGGATCACGGTAGGCCTGACCCGGAGGGCCACCTGGGCCGTCTTCAGTGCCAGGAGCGCGTCGTAGTAGGGCTTGCGGAAATTGGACCCGACATCGACGTAGCGAATCCTCCCGTCTTGCCGGCCCGAGCGCAGAAGCTCGATGGGGTTGGGATTGGGTGCCCGGCGCACATCTACTCCGTTGAGGTCCCGCCCAGTGTGGTAGGAGCAGATGACGACCCGCTGCCCTAGCCGCTGGAGGACGCGCGTTTCCTCGTAGATGCGGACATGGCAGCCGTAATCGGCGAAGAAGGAGGTTGGGGCTATCTTGAGAACGCGGTGGCGCAGGACGCCCACCTGTCATCACCAGGGAAATAGGCCAGCAGGCGTTCGCGCCTGCTGGCGGGGTTGGGGGGCTACCTGATGCGCGCCGAGTGATTCCCCCCGCTTAGGGTCTCGTTTACGTAAATGTCCCCGTTGCGGATCTTCAGGTTGAAACCACAGTCCGGGTTAGTGCAGACCCACGCCTTGTAATGGATGGCCGCGCCCTGGCTGCCGAAATCGGATAGAGGAATAAGATCACCCTTAGTGCATTTCTGGCAACGGGGAAACACCATGACCTGGTCCACTGAGCCACCTCCCACCAAATTCAACCTGCGTGAGTATACGGCCTGGCTTCCTTGACACGCAACCATAGAACTGTGAGGGAAATGAGGAAATGAGGAAATGAGGAAGTGAGGGCCTCCCTCCCACCTTTGGCCTTCGGTACCCCAGGAATTAGAGTGTACTAAATCGGAGGCGGCGGGGCGGCTCTGCCCCCGTAGCGAAGCATGATGAGGTACCCGTCGCCGCTGTTTACATACCGGTAAGGGGTGTCTATGGGGATCAGGATCCCCTCCTGGGGGCGGAGGGTACAGAGTTCATGGTTGTCCTCGCCGCCATAGAAGGTGACCTCGCCGTGCAGGACCACCCAAACGGCTTCGTCGTCGTGGGAGTGGAGGTTCACCTCGCCCCGACCAGGCTCCAGACAACTGGAGTGCAGTGCGAGGCGATCGCCTCGCACCAACACCCGCCAGGGAGCCAGGTTCTCTCCCCGCAGGGGTAGCCGGAGATTAAAGCGGCGGAACGGTTCCGGGTGTTCTGCAACCCCGGGCCAGGGGTCTCGCCGCCAGGAGATGCTCTCTGTGCCACCGGGGTGCGATCCCCTGAAGAAGTCTCGGTACGCGTCCATGGGTTCCGCTCGGGCGGCGCCCCGGAGCATGATCAGCAGGCCGTCTCCCGTGTTTTGGTAGCGGTAGGGCTGCTCCAGGGGGATATAGAGTCCCTGATGTTGCGTCAGGTGAGCAATCTCACGGGCGCGTTCGGTCCAGAAGGTGGCTTCACCGGCCAGCACCAGCCACACCGCTTCATCGTCATGGGCGTGAAGGTTCCGCTCGCCCATGCCGGGCTCGAAGGCGTTCAGGTAGAACGCGACGTGGCGCCCGCGCGCCAGGGGGAGAAAGGGTCCCCTGCCCTCGGCCCGCATCGGGACCCGCACCCGGAAGCGGTGGTACGGGAACGGCTGGTCCTCGGGCGCGACGCCGGGATTGAGGTCCCGTACCCACGCATAAGGATCGCTGGCAGGCCTGATGATCGTCGCGTCGGTGGTCATGCTCTTTGCCTCCGTCCGCAGGAATCATACAACAGGGATCGCGCTTGACACGTACCTCATCAGGGACTATAGCAGGAGCAAATCAGGCATCAGCCAGCGGCCGCCTACGTTCATAGGCGCCGAGTTCGCACGAGGCATCAAGCCGCCGGCGGCCGAAGCCGTGGCGAAGGAGATCGGCGAGACCATGGTTCGAGAAGGGACCTCCGGGTCATGAAGTCGGCCGGAGGCCCCCAGGCGGCCACGATCCGGCAGAAGTTGGTGGAGCCAAGGTAAAACGTGATGCGTAATGCGTGATGCGTAATGCGTTAATGGGTGCTCGCTCCTCCTCGCCTACGTATTACGTCACGTCTTACGTACCGCTTTTAGCCGGCTCGTTTTAAGGAGGCGATCATGGCGAAGCTGGTGGGGGTCTTTGGCGCACCGCACCGTCCGTCGCTGCCCCAGGAGGTGTCACAAGCGCCGGGGAAATTGGAAGCCGAGGCGTTGCTGAAGGAAGTCCGAGAGCAGCTTGAGGAGGCGGCTCCGCAGGCCATCATCGAGATCGCCACGGACCACTTCACGAACTTCTGGTATCACAACATGCCAGCCTTCTGTGTCGGCCTGATTGAGGATGCGCCGGGCCCCGAGCGGAGCACCCAGATGCCCCACTACACCGTGCAGGGCCATCCGGCGCTGGGCCGGGCGCTGCTGGCCCACGTCCTCGAGGCGAATTTCGACCTCTCCTCGGCCCAGGAGCTGCTGCTGGACCACTCCATCATGGTTCCGCTTTATTTCCTCACGCCGTCCATGGACCTTCCGGTGGTACCGCTTTATACCAACGGTATCGCCCCGCCCTTCCCCAAGGCGCAGCGGTGCCTCGCCCTGGGAAAAGCCGTCCGCTTCTTCGTCGACGGGTGGCCCGGCCACGATCGCGTAGCGCTGGTGGTGAGCGGCTCCTTCGCGCTGGAGGTCGGCGGGCCGAAGGTGGGCTGGACGGACCAGGAGTGGGTCGACACGGTGCGGGGACGCCTGGAACGGGCGGACTACGAGGGGCTGGTGGCCAGCGCCACTCAGGAGCGCATGGCGGCGGCTGGCAACGCCAGCGGCGAGTTGCTGAACTGGATCACTGCCATGGGTGCGGTAGGGGACGCCCGACCGGTTTCTATCAAGACGGATGACAACGGGAATGGGTATGGAGTGTGGCGGTTATGAGCCTCTACGTGCTACATAAATTCCTGTGCCAGCTCCGCAATGACCTCGATTTCCAGAAACGGGTCCAAAGCGACCCGGAGGCCGCGATCAAGGAGCTTCGGTTGACCGATGAGGAGCGGGACGCCATCCGGCGGGGCGACGTCAAGAAGCTATATGACACGGGTGTCCACGCCTATCTGCTGCAGCAACTCTCCTCGTCGAGGTTGTTTGGCCTCACGCGGGAGAACTACTTCCCGAGGATCAGGGGTGAGGTCAAGGTGGAGTGAGGGTTGCCTACCAGACCGCGCAGACGCCCCCGTCGACGTTGATGGCGGTCCCGGTGACGAAGGAGGCCCGACCGGAGGCGAGGAAGGCAACGACGCTGGCCACCTCCTCCGCCTCGCCGATGCGCCCGAGGGGGATGTTCTTCCCCATCTCGGCATAGGCCTCGTCCAGAGAGAGGTTCGGGTACCGCCGCAGCGCGTTGCGGCTGATCTGTCCGCTCTTGATGAGGCTGACCACCACGGTGTTGACCAGGATGTTGTCCTTGGCCAACTCCTTGGACATGGCCTTGGTCAGCGCAATTCCGGCGGCCCGGCTCACGGAGCTGGGAACCGACTCCGCCGCGGGGGTCTTCCCGGCGATCTGGGTGACGTTGATGATACGGCCGCCACCCCTGGCCCGCATGACGGGGATGGCCACGCGGCTGGTGCGAATGGCGGCGAAGACCTTCAGCTCGAGGTCATCCTGCCAGGCGAGGTCCGTAACAGACTCGAAGGGGTTCCCTGCCGCCCGGCCGGCGTTGTTCACCAGGATGTCGAGGCCGCCATAAGCCCGCACGGTGCTCTCAAGGAACCGCTCCATGTCCGCCGGCGCCGTGACGTCGGCGGTGAGGGCCAGGACCTCCCTGCCCGTCTCCTTGCAGACCTGCTCGGCCGCTGCCTCCAGCACGTCCAGCCGGCGGGCACAGATCGCAACCTTCGCGCCCTCGCCGGCCAGCACCAGGGCAGAGGCTTTGCCGATCCCTTCGCTTCCTCCGGTGATGGCGGCGACCTTGCCGGTGAGTCCCAAATCCATACCTAGGCACTCTACCGCAGGCCGGGGCACGGGCGCTACTGGTCCCTATCACGTAACTGTTCACAGTTCTG